>WRAA01000266.1 GCA_009780445.1 Defluviitaleaceae bacterium | reverse complement strand
TCAGGCGCAGGATTTTTCGCGTAGGGCTAGGAAACGACAACGACGCGTGCCCATAGGCACGCTAGGCGGAGTTGACGACGCCATACGTGAAAAAGACAAGCCTGATGGGATGGTTTTCAACCGGAACAGCTATATCCACGGCTCCCCTGTTGGGAGCCTTTGCTATACTCACACCAAGGAGGGCATATGCCGACACTCACAGCATACGACATTTTGGAACAACGCGGCTATATCGAATCGGTTACGCATGAGGACGAACTGCGCCGTGCGTTTGGGGACGGCCCCGTCACATTCTATATAGGTTATGACCCAACGGCGGACAGCCTGCACGTGGGGCATCTGCTGACCATGATGGCAATGGCGCAGATGCAGCGCGCCGGCAACCGGCCTATCGCGCTGATGGGCGGCGGAACCGGCATGGTGGGCGACACCACAGGGCGCAACGACATGCGCCGCGTGATGACGGTGGAAGAGGTGGACGGCAATATCGCGAAGATAAAGGTGCAGATGTCGCGCTTTCTGGACTTCGCGGACGACAAGGCACTGATGCTGAACAACGGGGACTGGCTGCGGTCGCTGAACTATCTGGACTTTGTGCGCGAATACGGCATACACTTCCCTGTGAACAGGATGCTTAGCGCGGAGACATACAAGACGCGGCTGGAGCAGGGGCTGAACTTCTTCGAGCTTAGCTACATGACCCTGCAAGCCTACGACTTCCTGTACCAGTACCGGAACTACGGCTGCACCCTGCAATGCGGCGGGTCTGACCAATGGGCGAACATCTTGGCGGGCGTGGAGCTTACGCGCCGGGTGGACGGCGGTTCGGCCTTCGGCCTTACCTTCAAGCTCCTGCAAACTTCCGCCGGCACCAAGATGGGCAAGACCGCCAAGGGTACGGTCTGGCTGGACGCGGAAAAAACTTCGCCATACGAGTTCTTCCAGTACTTCCGCAATGTGGACGACGCTGATGTGAAGCAGATCCTGTGCTTGCTGACTTTCCTGCCGCTGGAGGAAGTGGAGCGGCTGACGGGCGAAAGCGGCGCGGCTCTGAACACGGCCAAGGAAGTGCTGGCATATGAGGTTACGAAGATTGTACACGGCGGCGCGGCGGCGGACGACGCTCTGGCGGCGGCGAAGGCTCTCTTCGGCGGCGCGGGCGACGGCGGCAACATCCCCTTCACAATTGTAACGGCGGAGGAGGCCGCGGCCGGTTTGAACGTGCTGGACGTTATAATCACGGCGGGGCTTGCGGCCAGCCGCTCCGAAGGGCGCAGGCTTGTGGAGCAGGGCGGCCTGAAAATCGGCGGGTTGAGCGTGGGTTCTGTGGAACATGTAATTACGGCGTCGGACTTCACCGACGGCAAGCTGATGATTCAGAAGGGCAAGAAGGTGTACCACCGTTTGATACTGGAATAGTGGGGGGCGGCTATGCATCCTGGTCTTACGAAATTGAATATACTGCTGGATCTCATAGGGCGCAAGCGGGTTCTGCTTTCGCAGATTTTGACGATATGCGAGAACCAGGAGCTGATACTCTCCGCGCCGCGCAGTGACGATAACGACAGGCTGTTCATCGGCATGGGCAACGAGAAACAGCTGCTGGTGGATCAGGTTGTGGCGGCGGACGAGCTGTTTCAGAAGATGTTTGACGAAATGGGGGAGGCCTTCCACGAGATCGGCGAGGCCAACAAGGACGTGGTGCGCAAGATGCAGGAGGGCATCATGGGCGTGACGGAGCTTGACGCAAAGATACGCCTGGCCGAGAACCGCAACCTTGAATGTATCTCCCGCGCGCGCACCACCGTGCCTCCAAAACCCGTGAACGAGGTTTCGAAACAGCAGGTTCTGCAAGAATACAAGGCCCAGGCAACCAAGGGCAAACGAAAGAAGTGACGGAGGATACCATGATCAAGCCTACTTTCTACATCACCACACCGATATACTACCCCAGCGACAAGTTCCACATCGGCCACACATACACCACCGTGGCCGCGGACGCGTTCTCGCGCTATAAGAAGGCGCGGGGTTATGACGTGAAGTTTCTGACGGGAACGGACGAACACGGCCAGAAGATCGAGCGCGTGGCCGCCGAAAACGGCACCACGCCCAAGGAATATGTTGACGGAATCGTGAAGGGTGTCCGCGAGCTGTGGAAGCTGATGAACATCGAGAACGACATCTTCATCAGGACGACGGACGAGTATCACGTGGAGGCCGTCGCCAAGATATTCAAGAAGCTTTACGACCGGGGCGACATCTACAAGAGCAAGTATAGCGGGGCGTACTGCACTCCGTGCGAATCTTATTTCACAAAGCTGCAGCTGTCGGAGGGCAAGTGTCCGGACTGCAAACGCGCCGTCGAGACGCTGGAGGAGGAAAGCTACTTCTTCCGCCTGTCCAAGTATCAGGACAGGCTGATCGCGCACTACAGGGAAAACCCGGACTTTGTTGAGCCGTCGTCGCGCTTTAACGAGATGATGGGCTTCATGCAGAAAGGTTTGGAGG
>WRAA01000265.1 GCA_009780445.1 Defluviitaleaceae bacterium | reverse complement strand
TCGCCGTCATCGTCGTCGTTGTGCTTGCCGCATTTCTCCCTGCATACGTCGTAGTTGCAGCACGCAAGCTTTACGCAGTCGGCCTTGTAGCGCAGTATAGCGGGATATCCGCCGTGTTTTTGCACAAGCACCAGGATCTGGGCCGTGCCGTGCCGTTCGTGCCGTACACCGTCGGGCGTGTCGTCCTTATCGCGGGAGCATGGCTGCAAGGCCATGTCCTGCACGGTATAACCGTCCGGAACGGGCAAGGTAAACACGTGCCGGCCTTCCATCTCCGTGATCACGATCTCCGTATCAGAATCTCCCTTTAGCGCAACAGCGTAGTAGGGAGCCGCCGCCAGCACGGCCTCCGCACGCGGCATGGACTGCCTGCGCAGAACCCGCACCTCTCCGGCCTTGTCGGCCTCCATCACCGCGTCCTTGTACGCCACAAGAATTTTGTCGCGCTCGCAGTCGTAGGACAGGCTGACTATCGGCGAGCAGATGTCGCTCTTGTCGATCTTCAGCGTAAGCCGGTCCACCTCTTGCAGCTTGCGATCCAGCTTATACAGCTTGTCGATATCTCCGTCTGACGACGCCCAGAAGAACTTGCCGCGCGTGTCGTAGGCGATGGCTCTGTAAGGCCGCGTGGTCTTGTACACGCCCCTGGGGCGCAGCTCCGGGCTGAATCTGCGTACCTTGCACCCCATGGGGAGTGTGGCATAGATGTAACAGCCGTCGAACGCCAGCCCGCAAAACACCGCATGTCCATCCGCATCCGGCGCGAGTATATCTTCACGCACATCATTCATGAATGTTCCCCCTTGTCTTTCTGTTACTCCAGTATATTCACCGCATAGGGTTTGGACACACATTCCGGTTGTCCTCATATACTGTAAGGGAACACAGTAAGAACACATTCTCAATAATTCGGAGGTGAACTACATGGGTATGCCCGTAATCGAGCCGGGTGAAGGCTCGAGAGAGCAAGCTATCACGGATCTGATACAGTCCGTGGCCTTGCAGGAGGCCGCTCTTTCGCACATCTTAAACGCCGAAGGCGAGAAGATGCAGAAGATAATCGGGATGCACGACGTTTCGCAGGAGGAACTGCTCAGGCTGAACAGATCCGTCCAGTCTCTGGTGAACGCGGTGACGCGTCTTGAGATGATCTTCCTTGCAAAGCTGGAGCTTTTCGAGGACGAGATGCACGTCGAGCATGATCAACATCAAGCGTAGCAACAATAGCGACAACAGCAACAACCCGGCAAGCCGCAGCCTGCCGGGTTGTTGTTGCAACTACATAGCCCGTATAGTATACTTAGAACCTGTATTCAATAATTCAATGCCACCTTGGCGCGAATTATTGAATACAGGTTCTTACTCCGTAGAATCACTAACGAGACAGCGCAAAGGAGTGCCGCCGTTTGAACAGAGCAGGAAGGGTTGTATCATGGCTGGGCAGCTTGCTTATGCTGGTGTCCCTGGCGTTTATCGCGCGGCGGCTTATGGCGGACGGCTTGGACACGGCCTTGTTTTCGTCGCCGGCGGTTGTTGCCGCGGTTGTGTGTATCGCGGTGCTGGAGGGCGCGGGGATACTCGCGGCTTCGATCAACTTTGGGCGCTTGGTGCGCAACATATCCGGCGTCTCTGTGGACACAGCGTCGGTTCTCAAGGCTTACACCATGGCCAATGTCTACAAGTACATTCCCGGCAGTGTGGCCTATGTGTTGGGGCGCAACCGCCTCGCGCTGGAGAATAAGTCGCTAAGCCACGGCAAGGTTCTTCTGTCCACCGTTGCCGAAGGCGTGCTGTTTGTTGCCGCCGCGGCCTTGATCGCCCTGGTCTGCGTGTTCGGCTATTCGCTGGAATATCTTCGGCAGACCGGCTTGCTCGCGCCGCTTTTGTACGCGGCCGTCGTACTGCCCGCCGTGGCTCTGCCCGTTGTCTGCGTTCTTCGTAAGCGTCTGCGCGAAGGTGTCGGCAGGCTGCGCGCCTCCGCCGAAATCCTGCGCCCGCGGGTGATTGCGGCGCGGTTTGGCTTTTCGCTCGTGATTGTGTTCCTGTGGGGGCTGTCCTTCTGGGCCACCTTGCTGATCATGGGGCATCCGGCGGATCCGCGCGGAGCCTTGACGGTTATCGGGCTGTACTTGCTGGCGTGGCTGGCGGGCTTTCTTACCCCGGGCGCACCCAGCGGCCTTGGCGTGCGCGAAGCCGTGATGCTGATGTTTCTCGGCGATATCGCCGGGGAGACGGTTCTCCTCTCCGCAATTATCACGCACCGCGCACTCAACATCGCGGGGGACATATTCGCCTTGGCGGCGGCGTTAGTGTCTGTAAACAAATACAGACCCTAGGGCGTGTTTGAAAACCCCATTTCGGCGCATTTTCGGCAAATTTTCCGCCGCGCGTCGTCAGCTTTTTCCTACGCTGACGCTCCGGATGCTAGACGTGTGCCACCGGCACACAGCATTCTAGCGAACCACAAGGGTTCGCGTCGTCGTCGCTTCCTAGCCCGGCAAAAAATTATG
>WRAA01000264.1 GCA_009780445.1 Defluviitaleaceae bacterium | reverse complement strand
GGCCTGATATTCGCCGGAGAAGTTCAGGTCGATGTCAGGCTCCTTGTCTCCGTCGAAACCCAAGAAGGTCTCGAAGGGGATGTCGTGGCCGTCTCTGTGCAGATCCGTACCGCACACCGGGCATTGCCGCGCCGGCATGTCGCAGCCGGAGCCGCCGGAGAAGGCCAGCACATCCTCGGAATCGAAGTCGGTAAACTTGCAGTTCGCGCAGAGGTAGTGCGGCGGCAGAGGGTTCACTTCCGTAATGCCGGACATTGTGGCCACGAAGGATGAACCGACGGAGCCGCGCGAACCCACAAGGTATCCGTCTGCCTCGGACTTGGCCACAAGCTTCTGCGCGGTGATGTACATTACGGCAAAGCCGTTTTTTACGATGGAGTCCAGCTCGCGGGTCAGGCGGGCCTTAATTATCGGCGGCAGAGGGTTGCCGTAGAGGCTGTGGGCGCGGCGCATGGTGATGTCCGTCAGCTCTTCCTCCGAACCTTCGATGAAGGGCGGGAAGCTGCCGTCGGGAATGGGCTTGACGTCCTGCACCATACCGCTGATCAGCCGCGTATTTGTCACCACAACTTCATAGGCCGTGTCGGCTCCAAGATAGGCGAACTCCGCCAGCATTTCCTCCGTTGTGCGCAGATAGAGCGGGGGCTGGTTGTTTGCGTCCTTGAAGCCGTCGCCGGTCATGATGATGCGGCGGAATACCTCGTCCTCCGGGTTTAGGAAGTGGGTGTCGCAGGCCGCCACTACGGGCTTGCCGAAACGCCGTCCGTATTCCACGATACGGCGGTTGATGTTCTGCAGATCTGTGACGGAGGACAGCTTGCCGTTCTCCAGCAGGTAGTTGTTGTTGCCCGTGGGCTGTATCTCGAAATAGTCGTAGAACTCGGCAAGCTCGCGGATGTGGTCCTCCGGCGCGTTGTTCAGAACAGCCTGGAAGAACTCGCCGGCTTCGCACGCCGTGCCGATCATCAGCCCTTCGCGAAGGCGCAGAAACTCCGATTTAGGCGTGCGCGGATACTTGTAGAAGTAATGCAGATGCGCAAGGGACACAAGCTCGTAGAGGTTGCGCAGGCCGGTTTGGTTCTTCACAAGAATGACGGCGTGGCGGCTGGGCAGCTTGCGTTTGTCCAGCTGTTCGCCGGCCAGGCGGTTGATATCCGTGAGGTTTGCGCAGCCCTGTTCCCGCAGAAGCTCCAGACAGCGCATGAATATCTCGGCCGTCGCCCCGGCGTCGTCCACGGCGCGGTGGGCGTTCTCCAGCGTAATGCCCAGATGTTCGGCCACTACGCCCAGCTTGTGGCGTTTCAGATCGGGAAAGAGCATCCGCGCGAGCTTCAGCGTGTCCAGAGACGTGTTCGGCACGGTTGTGCCCAGCCGTCTTGCGGCGGCGTTTATAAAGCCGATGTCGAAGTCGGCGTTGTGCGCCACAAGAACCGCGCCGCCAACGAAGTCCGTAAACAACGCGAAGGCCTCGGCGATTTGCGGCGCGCCCTCCACCATGTCGTGGGTGATGCCCGTGAGTTCTGTGATCTTGGCGGAGATGGTGCGCTTGGGGTTCACGAATGTGCCGAAGCGATCCGTGACCTTGCCGCCGCAGATCTTAACCGCGCCGATCTCGATAATGCCGTCGTTCTCCGCGTCAAGCCCGGTGGTCTCAAGGTCGAATACGACAAACTGCGCGTTAAGATCCTGGCCTTTGTCCATGCGGGCCACCGCGCCCATGTCGTCCACAAGATACGCCTCTACGCCGTAGATCATCTTGATGCCGTGGGTCTTGGCCGCGTCCATGGCGGCTGGGAAGGCTTGCAGCACGCCGTGGTCCGTGAGAGCAAGCGCGTCATGCCCCCAGCTTGCGGCCCGGCGTATGTAGTCGGCGATGTCTGTCATGCCGTCCATACTGCTCATGTGGCTGTGCAGGTGCAGCTCGACGCGTTTTTCGGCGGCGTTGTCCTGCCGCGCGGGGAAGGCTTCGCCCGGGGCGATCTCCTCCGCCATCAGGGTAACTTCCTTCGAGAAATCGTCGAACACGGCCTTGCCCTTTACGCGCACAAAACCGCCCTTGCGCACAAGCGGCCGGAACGGCTCGTAGTCGTCGGGCTTGGCGAAGAATTTTACGGTTAGCGCGCCTGATTTGTCGTATACGTCGAAGATGGTGAGGATGTTGCCGCCCTTGGTGTCGCGGGATTCTGCAGAGGTGATTTGGCCTTGCAGTACGATCTCGGTGTCCGGGCGGATCTCGGCACCAAGGGACACCAACTCCGCGCCGATGGCCTCTACGGCCTTTGTTTTCTTGCCGCGCGGGCGGAAGTTTTTGTCGCCGCCGTGTGGTGCCTGCTTGGGGCGCGGAGCGCGTTCGGGTGCGGCGGGGGCCTCCGGCGGCTGTGGCGGCCGCGGCGTGTGGGTTCGCGGTGTGTCTGCGTCGGCTTTTGGTTTGGCCTTGGCCTTGCCGCCGGCCACGCTGAATGACACGGTAAGCGGCGTGTCGAAGCTTGTCCGGAAGTAGGACTCGATCAGTTCG
>WRAA01000263.1 GCA_009780445.1 Defluviitaleaceae bacterium | reverse complement strand
GATTTTTGTGCAAATGCAAGGAACTGATGACGCCGCGAACCTAGAAGGTTCGCAAGGAAGAAGTGACGCAGCAGTTGCGCAAAAAGACAAGCAAAACGGAAAGTTTATTTCTTTACAAACCCTAAAGCTCCTGCCGGCTCTGTGCCTGATGCTTGCCGGGTGCTGGGACAGGGTTCAGCTTGAGAACCGCGGCTTTGTAAGCGCCTTCGGCATTGACGCGTACCGCGCGGAGGATCCGCCGGTGCAGGCTCTGCGGATAGGCTCGGCCGGCGGGAAGGATCGTTTTGTCGCGACGGTGTGTATGCCGGACAACACAGGCAAGCAGGAGGGCGGAACCGTGCGGCTTACGTCCGCGGCGGATTCGCTCATGCCCGCGCTTTCGCTCATACGGCTGGGTACGTCGCAGGAGCCGTACTACGGCCAGGCAAAGGCCATCGTGCTGGGCGACGGGCTTCTGCGGGATCCGGAGCTTGTGGCCACGGCCATTGACGCGCTGGAGCGCAACCGCGAGATCCCGCGCAAGGTGGCGGTGCTGGCAAGCAAGGCGGACGCCGCCGAAGTTCTGACCGCCGACATCGACGGCGACCAGTTCGGCATGTATATCACGAACTTCTACGCCAACCGCCCCGCCGCAATGGGGCTGGCCTTCAAGCACGATCTGGAGAACGTTCTGCGGGACCTGCGGGATTCCGGCGGGACGGTGATACCCCTTGTGGAGGTTCGCGGCGGGGTGGTGTCCCTGTCCAGCGCGGTGATGCTCAGCGATTATAAGTTCGCCGGCACGCTTGACGACAGCCACGTGCGCGGCCTGATGTTTGCGCGCGGCAATGCCAAGGACGCCCACATCACCGCCGAATTCGAGGGTGTGCGCGTACCCCTGCGGATATCGTCACAGCGGGCGCGGCTAAGCTTCAAGCGCGGCGGCGACGGACCCGTGGGCGTTCTGCGTATAAGCGTCAAGGGCAGTGTGGAGGAATACCGCTCTACGCCGCACCAGGACATCAGCACGCCCCAGAACGTGGCGCGGCTGAACAAGCTCTTCGCCGACGCGATCGAGAAGGAAGTCCTGGCGGCTTATGACGTAATGCGCGAAGCCGGCGTGGACGGCCTTGGTATGATGGAGAGAATGCGCAAGTTCCACTACAGCCTCTACGAAGAGCATGTAAAAAACGGAATGTCCGCCGGAGACATTCCGCTGATAACCTTGATAGACGTGCATGTGACAGACGTTGGTGCGATACGGTAGTACGGCGCAACGCGCCGTGGGAATCGCTACAGTCAGCCGCCCGGCATACTGATGTAGTTCTGGGCGGTGTTAAGCACTGCCTCTGCGTCAAAGTTGCTGATGTCGTCAACAACGTTCACAAAGGCGCGCAGGGAGCCTGACAGATTCTCGATGGTGAGGTTGCCGTCCGCGTGGAGCTCGGGTGTGCGGGTGTTCATGGTGAGGTCCATCACGCCGCGCAGCTGGGTGAAGTACAGAATGAACTCCCCGTTTACGGGCGGCGTAAGCTCTGCGTCGTAGTCGAAGCTGATAACGAAGTCCGTTCCGCGCTCCACCACGAACACAAGCGGCCGGAATCCCTCCGGATACACGCCTAAACGGATCTGCGCAACGCCGTCCACAATCTCGGGCGTGGCGATGTCCTGCGCGGTTAGGCTGTCGAGGCACGGCGCGTCCTCCTGTGAATCATCCTGTACGGAGACCTGTACATCCTCCTGCGCGGCGGCTTGCGCGCCGCCACTGTATGCGGCGACGGTTATGGTGAGTGCTATAACAACAAGCGCGGCGGCTAGGGTTGTGATCTTGCTCATAAGTATGCCTCCTTAGGCGGTAAGTTGTAACTAACATTATACCACCTTTCCGCCGGAATGGGAAGTATCAATGGTGACAACATTTTCACAAGCCTATCATTATGAGGAGAAGCATGATCGCGATTATCACGAAGTAGGCCGCTGTGAACACCTTGGGTTCGTCCGCATATGTGCCGGGGATGGGGTGGCCGGAGGCACGCAGCTTCCTCCAGCAGAAAACGGCGACGGGCAGCATCAGCAGGCTTGCAACGCCGCTGATGGTCACGACCGTAGGCACCAGCTCCCAAAATTCGGTGTAATGGCTCACGTAGAACATCGGGTTGAACAACACGCCCAGGGCGTTTGCAAGCACGTGACAGAGGATGGGCGCGAGGATGGAGCCGGTGTAGTGCAATTGGTAGACCGACATGACGCCAAACGCAGCCGCCCAGACTGCCTGGAACGGCTCCAAGTGCCACAGGCCGAAGAACAGGCCGGTCACGATGGCGGTGTTGCGCACAGAAACGCCCCTGTCGCGGTATTCGCGGTATAACGCGCCGCGAAACCACAGTTCCTCCAACACGCCCGCGAACAGGCCGGCGGCTATCATATGCGCCCACACAGGGCTTATGCGCGATAGGTCTATGTACGCCGGCTCCTGCGTGAACACCATCATTGAGGCGAAGTTTAGGAAGAATACCACAGGCAGTGTCGCCACGGATAT
>WRAA01000262.1 GCA_009780445.1 Defluviitaleaceae bacterium | reverse complement strand
TTCGCTAGACTAGGAAGTGGCAAACGCCGCGAACCCTTGTGGTTCGCAAGTTTGACACTGACGACGTATGGCGGAAAAAGCACCGAAAATACGCCGGAATGGGGTTTTCAAACACGCCCTAGGGCATTCCGAACTCCGCGGCGAGGCGCAGTGCCTTGGCCTTGCTGATATCGCGGTTTACGGCGTTGGGCGCGGCCAGGGCAAGGTGCGCCATTGCCGTGGCGAAGAGCAGGGTATCGCGCACGTTCAGCTCCCTCAGGATGCTGTAGGCGATACCCGCGGCAAAGGCGTCGCCCGCGCCCGTTACGCTTACCACATCGGCCTTGAAGCCATCCTGCCACATCACTCCGCGGCGGTCCAGGCAACATGCCCCGTGCCGCCCCAGTGTCACGAACACACGCTGCACCCCGGCGTTAAGCAGCTCCCCGGCTGCTTTTTCTATGCCCTTGCGGTCGGCGGAGTCACGGCCTGTCAGCGCGCACAGCTCCGCGACGTTTGTCTTTAGCGTGTGGATATTGGGCAGTATGCGGGATAGGCGCGTGGCCTTGGCGGCCGATACCGTGTCGGCCATGATGGGGCGCGTGCAACCCTTGGCCAGTACGGCCAGCTGGCTCTCCACCAGGTTTGCGTCCAGACAGACCAGCTTGTGCTGGTTGATGAAGTCCATACGGTACGAGAAGGTGCCGGCGGGGACGGATTCAAGCGAGGTCAGATCTGCCGCGGCTATGACCAGCTCCCCCCGGTGATCCAGCAGGTCTATGTAGACGGAGGTCTTGATCTTGGCGGAGGCAAAGACGTGGCTGGTGTCCACCAAGGCGTCGTTGCAGGACGCGCTAAGCTCCGCGGCGAAAATGTCCTGCCCCCACGCGCTTATAAGGCTGGAGGCCAGACCGATACGCGCGGCGTTTTCGGCGATATTGCGCCCTACGCCGCCGCAGCTTGAGTATATGTCGCCGGGGTTCGAATCCCCGGCTGTCGCGCCGGCGTGTTGAAAACGCCCCGTAATGTCGTAGACCGCACTGCCGACAACCACTATGTCGCGGTACATCTAGCACAGCTCCTTCGCTATATAGCCATTCAACTTGAAAACACTCCAATCAAACTTGTCTTTTTGCGCAATTGCGTCGTCATTCACTCCTAGCGTACCCTGCGGGTACGCGTCGTCAATCATTCCCAGCACTTACGCAAAAATCCTGCGTTTGCTTGGAGTGTTTTCAAGTTGAATGGCTATATCCGCCGCTTTTTCGCAGTTGTTCCACACAAGCTGCATGTTGGTGGCCAGGCTTGCGCCGCCCGTCACTTCCGACACCTTCGCAAGCAGGAACGGCGTGGACAACTTTCCGTGAATGCCCTTCGCACCGGCTTCGGCCAGAGCTTGGTCAATGGCCTGTGTTATCGCCGTTTCGTCCATGGCATAAGCCGCCGGCACAGGGCAGGCCACCACCGCGCCGCCGCGTAAACCCATGTCCCACTTTGCCGCGAGCATCGCCGCGATATCCTTCCCGCCGGACATGTTGTAGTCCGCCTTAAAGCCGCTCCGTTGGGTGTAGAACGCGGGGAACTCGTCTGTCTGCCAGCCCAGCACGGGCACGCCCATTGTCTCCAAATATTCCAGCGTAAGGCCGATGTCCAGGATGCTCTTCGCGCCCGCGCAGACCACGCAGACATTGCTCTGCGCAAGCTGCTGCAGATCCGCCGAGATGTCGAAGCTGGTGTGGCCGCCGCGGTGTACGCCGCCTATGCCGCCCGTGGCGAACACCAAGATACCCGCCATTTCCGCCGCGATCATGGTTGCGGCTACGGTTGTGGCTCCGCTTTTCCCCTGCGCCACTACGTGCGGCAGATCGCGGCGGCTTAGCTTGGTTACATCGCCGCTGTCGAGCATTTCGCGGATGATGTCGGGCGTAAGGCCGATCTTGATCCTGCCCCTGTGTACGGCTATCGCCGCCGGCACGACCCCCTTGCTCCTCAGGATCTCTTCGCACCTGTTGTGGCACTCGATGTTCTTCGGGTACGGCATACCGTGGAACACTATGGTGGTCTCCAGCGCGACAACCGGCCTTCCCGCCGCAAGCGCGTCGGCCACTTCGGGTTGTATGTCCATGTACTTGCCAAGGTCTGTCTGCATAATAACTCTCTCCTTCTTCTACACAAAAAGACCTGCCGACTCCCATCGGCAGGCCTTTGTATTTACATTCCGGAACTACTTTGCGTATTCGATCGCCCGGGTTTCCCGTATCAGGTTGACCTTGATCTGCCCCGGGTACTCGATTTCTTCCTCGATCTTCTTTGCGATCTCGCGGGCCAACATCGGCAGAGCCTTGTCGTCCACGTTTTCAGGCACGATGATGATGCGCAGTTCGCGCCCGGCCTGTATCGCAAATGATTTTTCAACACCGTTAAACGTATCGGCGATACCTTCAAGCTTCTGCAAACGCTTGATGTACGACTCCAGCGTCTCGCGTCTCGCGCCCGGCCGCGCGGCTGAGATAGCGTCGGCGGCGGCAGTGATGACGGAGATGATATTGGTGGCCTCTACGTCCCCGTGGTGGG
>WRAA01000261.1 GCA_009780445.1 Defluviitaleaceae bacterium | reverse complement strand
CCTCGGAGGCCAAAACGCGCGCCGTCGCCCGGTCGGGCGCGTAGCGCAGGGCATAAAGCACGGCGTCCAGCTCCGGGTCCGCGATACCGCTTAAATTGAAGCCCCCTTCCACGTCCATTGCCGAGGGATAAAAAGCGTAAAGAGAGTCCGGGTTGCGCCCCATGTTCCAGGCGTTGGTGCAGGCGTCGAAGTCCCGGACATTTACGCGGGCCAGCATGGTTTGAAAATCCATCGGCTCGGCCTCTACCGGCATGCCAATGGCGCGCAGCGCCTCGGCCATCAGGTGGGCTATTTCCGTTGAGGTAGCCGCTACGGTTGAGGGAGGGCAGAATATTCTGGTCGGTGGGACTTCGCGCCCGTCCGGCGCCACAAGCCACCCCGAACGGTTCCACGTCCACCCGGCGTCGGCCAGGCGTTGGCGGGCAGCTTCTATTCCGTATGGCAGAATTTCCACGTTGGGTTCGTGATACGGCGAAACGTGCGGAAGAAAAGTCGCCAACGGCTCGCAGAAGCCGGCGAAGAGGTCGCGGGTCCACTGCCTGCGGTTGACGACCTGCGAAGCGGCGAGGCGCAGTTCGAGCTGATCCCAGGGGAACCTGCGCACGTTGAAGGTTATGAAAAAAGCATGGAATGTGGATGCCAGCGATACGTTCACCATTTCGGATTGCGCCAGCCGCCTGACGTCTGCCGGCCTGAAGATATCCGACAGCACATCGATTTGCCCCGTGGACATCGCCAGGAGCTGCGCATCCATGTCCCTTGTAATGACATAGTACAAGTCTTTCATCCTTGGCCCCTCGAAATCCAGGATGTTGAACGGTTTTTCTGAAGAAAAAGCCGGAACGACCCGCACAGGAGCGAATAATGCGAAAATAAACAACACAACACATAAGAAAGAGAGATAATAATTTTTATCGCTTTCCTTGTACATACGTCATCACCTCACCACGACCTTACATTATACAGGCCAAAACGGCAAAAGATGCTTCATACTCAAATTAAAACTCTGTTATGTTATAGAATAGGGCAGGAGATAATGTTGCCGTGGCGGCTTCAGCCAAACCAGCGAATATTCTTTGTGGTGTTCGCAGCGAAGCAAAGACGATGCTGAGCGGGTATGGTGCGAGCACTTTGGCAGATCGATAGTCGATTTTTTGCTTGTTGCAAACAATGCTTGCAATATTGTTAAAGTAAGATATAATGTGCTACGTATGTTTAAGGGAAGATTTAGTATTGCCACAAAGGTTCCCAAAAGACATTTTGAGGTTAAGGCTTCCAAAAGGTTTGAAATACTAGATTTATCAGACGGGCGCGAAAGAGAGGTGCAACTCCCCCACTGCCACGATGAACGATACGAACCTTATACGAAGGCGTCTAAGAGATCGAAAGTTGCAGCAGGAAACGTAAATGTACGGAAAAATAAAGGGAACAAGGATACTTTGTTTACTCCTTCATTTGTGTTGAATGCGGCGGCCGTAGAACTTGTAAGGCGCGATATACGGTAACACACAGGCAACACACATTATAGGGGGTAAATTGTTAATGAAAAAATATTTAGTGGCAATAACAGTAGTAGTTTTGCTTGCTTTCTCCGCTCCAGCGTTTGCGATCACCAATCCTTTCATGGATGTTCCGCTGAACCATTGGGCTTATGACGCGATCGGTCAGCTTGCAGCCCGCGGCATCGTTTCCGGTTTCCCGGATGGCACCTACAAAGGCAGACAGCCCACCACTCGTTACGAAATGGCTTCTGTCGTCGCCCGTGCTCTGGCCCTTGTCGACATGACCAAGGCCAGCAGACACGACGTGGAGATGCTGAAGAGACTTGTCGTTGAGTTCAAAGACGAACTTGATGCCCTTGGCGTGAGAGTAAACGCGCTTGACGCCAGAGTCGCCCCTCTTCACAGACGCCTTGGCGGCTGGCAGATCAGCGGCGCCCTGCGCACGGACATCGAATTTTGGGACAACGACGACGCGGATGGCGCTGTCAACATGGCCAGAGGCCGTTTATTCATTGACCGCTGGTTCGGCGCTAACGAAGACATGCGCTTCCACCTGCGTCTGCGCAGCGACCACAGAGGCGGCGGTATAGTTACAGAGTTCCAGAGATTCTTTGTGGAGTTCCCGTGGTTCTTCGAAACGAGAGCAACGGTCGGCCGTTTCAGCAGAGACTTTGAACACGGTTATTACTTCATGACCGGCGGAGTCAGCGATATGCAGAACATGCCGTGGTTCGGCGACGGTACGTACGATGGACTCGCTCTGCGCAGGAATTTTGCCCTCGGCAACTTCCAGATGTATCTTACCCGTAACTCGGCGGCAGGTACTGTAGAGGCTGGGAGTCGCTGGGAAATTGGTGCTTGGTTTAACCTTCAGCTCACGGCGCAGATCGGCCTTGACCTTGGCGTCTTCCACCTGAGAGCTGACGATGCTACGAGCGGAGCAGCCCTTCACGCAAACGACTTCGACAGCACAACGCTGTGGGGCGGCCTTCGCTTCGATTTCAACCGTGACATCCAGTGCAGAGGTGCTTACTATCAGGAGAGCAACAGCGCTAACAGCCCTGGTGCACATGACGAAAACAGCATAGCTTACATACT
>WRAA01000260.1 GCA_009780445.1 Defluviitaleaceae bacterium | reverse complement strand
AGGCTGATGGGCAACTCTCTGCTGGACATCATCGTGTTCGGGCGGCTGGCGGGCAAGGCCGCGGCAAAGGCCGCCGGCGGGGTAAGCCTTAGCAAGCTCACTCTGTCGCATGTGCAGGAATATGCCGAGGCTCTCAAAAGCGCGGAGATAGAAACAGGCAAACGCTCACCACAGCTCTTACCACGGTACACACGCGCACTATAGCACCTCTAAACTTCATGGGAGGAATGGCACATGGCAGAGTACGAATTTAGGATGGAGAAAGACTTCCTGGGCGAACGCCCGGTTCCAAAGGACGCATACTACGGAATCCAGACGCTTCGAGCAATCGAAAACTTCAACATATCCGGCTACAGGCTGCACAAGTCCCGCATTATCGCGATGGGTGTGGTCAAGAAGGCCGCGGCTCTGGCCAACATGGATATCGGCCTGCTTAACAAGGACATCGGCCGGCATATCGCGTCCGCGTCGCAGGCCCTGATCGACGGGCATTATCACGAGGAATTCCACGTGGACCCGATACAGGGCGGCGCGGGTACGTCCATCAACATGAACGCCAACGAGGTTATCGCCAATGTCGCGCTCGAGAAGATGGGGCATGAAAAGGGCAAGTATTCCATCGTCAGCCCGAACGACCATGTTAACATGTCGCAGTCCACGAACGACGCCGTGCCTACGTCTGTGAACATCGCTACGCAGATGGTTCTGCTGGACCTGATCAACACCATGGAGGATCTGCACAAGTCCTTCAAGGCTAAGGCGGCGGAGTTCGATTCCGTGATCAAGATGGGCAGAACGCACTTGCAGGACGCCGTGCCGATAAGGCTTGGCCAGGAGTTTGACGCATATGCCAAGGTCCTGGAGCGCGACATCATGCGCATCAGGCGCACGAAGCACAACCTTAATTCAGTGAACATCGGCGCGACGGCTGTCGGCACAGGCCTTAACGCCGACAAAAAGTACATCGAGCTGGTGATCAACTACCTTGGCGAAATATCCGGCCTGCCGATCTGCGGCGCGAAGGACATGGTGGACGCTACGCAGAATATGGATCAGTACACCGAGGTTTCGGCCGCGCTGAAGGTCTGCATGATCAACATGTCGAAGATCGCCAACGACATCCGCCTTATGGCGTCCGGCCCAATGTGCGGCATGATGGAGATAAACCTGCCCATGCGCCAGCCCGGCTCGTCCATAATGCCGGGCAAGGTAAACCCGGTAATGCCGGAGCTTATCAACCAAGTGGCCTTCCAGGTTATCGGCAACGACCACACGATCTGCCTTGCGGCGGGCGCGGGCCAGCTGGAGCTTAACGTAATGGCTCCGATACTCACCTTCAACCTGATCCAGTCCATCGACATCATGAACAACGCCTTTAAGTCGTACAACAACCTGTGCATCAAGGGCATCACCGCCAACACCGAGTTCCTCCGCAGCATGGTGGACAAAAGCCCGTCCCTTGTGACGGCCATCAGCCCGCACGTTGGTTATGAGGCAAGCGCGAAGGTCGCTCGCGAAGCTATCGAGACGGGCAAGAGCGTCCGCGAGATCTGCCTGCGCGACAGCATCCTCAGCGCGGAAAGCCTCGACATCATCCTCAACCCCGCGGAGCTGACAAACGTCGGCATATCAGGCGCGTCCCTTCTGCCTGACAGAACCTAAAAAGGGGGGGAGAGCGATATGTCCGGCAAGATCAAGCTCCTTATCGCCGGCGGCACAATCAGCATGGAGGAACAGGAAGGCAAGGGTGTCGTAACCTCCGACACAGACATCTTCGCCTCCAGCGGTCTTTCGCAGAAGAAGATTTTTGAGCCGCTCCTTCCTTCGCCGCACATCACGCCGCATGAGATGATGCACATTCGCAGCGAAGTGTTGCACTATATCGGCGAAGGTTACGAAGGTATTATCGTTACGCACGGAACGGATATTCTCGAGGAGACGGCATACTTCCTCGACCTTACTCTCGACACCGATGTTCCCGTTGTGCTTATCGGCGCGATGCGTTCGCAGGGCATCGGCTTCGACGGCATCTACAACTTGCACAACGCCGTGAAGGTCGCAAGCTGTGCGCAGGCACGCGGCCTGGGCGTGCTGGTCGTCATGAACGACGAGATACACGCCGCGCGTGATGTCACAAAGACGCACAGCAGCAATGTCGCCACGTTCCAAAGCCCGCAGCTTGGGCCGCTGGGCGTGGTAACTGCCGGCAATGTGTACATGTATCACAAGCTGCTGAACCACCGGCGATATCCGCTTAGCGCATCCTGCGACAAGCTCACCGGGAACGTGATCCTGCTGAAGGCCTATGCGGGAATGGACTCCCAGATCTTTGACGCGCTGGCGCAGACGGAGGTTCACGGCTTGGTGGTGGAAGCCCTGGGGCAGGGCAACCTCCCGCCCGCCGCCATCCCCGGGCTTGAAAAGTTTCTGAACAAGGGCACCCCCGTGGTGCTTGTCTCGCGCTGTTTAAGCGGCGTACCCATGGGCGTGTACGGATATCCCGGCGGCGGCAAGTGCCTTCAAGACGCCGGCGTAATCTTCACCAACGCGGTCAACGGCCCGAAGGCGCGCCTAAAGCTGCTGGTCGTCCTGGAGATGTCCAAGACCCGCGCCGAGATCGAAACCATGTTCGT
>WRAA01000259.1 GCA_009780445.1 Defluviitaleaceae bacterium | reverse complement strand
GCATCCAGAGCGTGCCGAGCAAGCACGGTTTCGACGTGATCGTAGACTATTCGCACACGCCGGACAGCCTCGAGAACATCCTGACCACCGTGCGGGAGACCACGAGCGGCAAGGTCGTTATAATCTTCGGCTGCGGCGGAGACCGCGACCCAATCAAACGTCCGATAATGGGCGAGATCGCCGCGCGCTTGGCGGACTATGTAATCATAACCTCCGACAATCCGCGCACGGAGGATCCCGCCGCCATAATGGCGCAGATCGAACCCGGCGCGGCCAAGCACTCCACGCCATACGAAATGGAGGCGGACCGCCGCGCCGCCATAGAAAAGGGCATCCGCATGGCACGCCCCGGCGACACAGTGGTCATTGCCGGCAAGGGCCACGAGGACTACCAGATCTTCGCAGACCGCACAGTCCGCTTCGACGATTTCGAAGAGGCCGAGAAGGTATTAGCAGCGTTATAGAGCATTTTCACATAGAGGAGCATACATGAAGCTATCAATTGACAAAGTAGCGGCCGCGGTGGGCGGCACGGTGGTGGGCGGGCCGGAATCGCCTGTGGTTGTGACGGGCGTGTCGATAGACAGCCGGGAGGATCAGGCGGGCAAGCTGTTTGTCGCGCTGGGCGGCGAACGGGCGGACGGGCATGACTTTGTGGAGGCCGCGTTTGCGGCGGGCGCTGTGGCGGCCTTGGTCGAACGGGATGTTGACGTGTTAGGGCTTAGCGTGCCCGCGGGCGCGCTGGTGAAGGTGGCTTCGACGAAGCAGGCCTTGAAGGATCTGGCCGCGTACTATATCCGCACGACTGATGTGAAGGTCGTGGGTATTACGGGTTCCGCGGGCAAGACAACAACAAAGGACATGATCGCGTCGGTGCTGTCCACGAAGTACAGCACGCTCAAGACAGAGGGCAACTACAACAACGAGATCGGCCTGCCGCTTACGGTGTTTCGGCTGGAGCCGCACCACGAGTACGCCGTTATCGAAATGGGCATGAACCACGCCGGGGAGATCGACAGGCTATCGGCCATTGCGCCGCCGGACATCGCGCTGATCACCAACATTGGTCTGGCGCATGTGGAGAACCTGGGTTCGCGCGAGGGCATATTCGCGGCCAAGAGCGAAATCTTCAACCACTTGAAGCCAAACGGCGCGGCCGTGCTAAACGGCAATGACGACAAGCTGGTGACTTTGCGCGGCAAGATGCCCAACATGTGCTACTTCGGCACAGAGGCGGACTGCTTTGTACGCGCAAGCGAGATCATCCAGAACGGCATAGAGTCCTCCGACTGCATGGTAAAGATCGGCGATACGCCAAGCTTCAAGCTGCACGTTCCCCTGCCGGGCAAGCACATCGCCTTCAACGCGCTTGCCGCCGCGGCCATTGGCCACCTTGCCGGGGTGCCGCACGACGGCATACAGCGCGGCATAGCAAGCTTTAGACCCACGAAGATGCGCATGGATATCTCCGCCTGTGCCTACAACGGCGGCGAGATAACCTTGATCAACGATTGTTACAACGCCAGCCCGGACTCCATGAAGTCCTCTCTGGATATCTTGGCAAACGCGTCCGGCCGCAAGGTCTGCGTGCTGGGCGACATGCGCGAACTCGGCGACTATTCCCGCTCCGTCCACATCGAGATCGCAAAGCACGCCTGCGCCAAGAACCTCGACATGGTGGTGCTTGTGGGGGACAGCTTCGGCCACGGCTACGAAGCCATAAAAGGGGACTGTGTGGCGCGATACTTCGTGGACCAAGCCGCCTGCCTGCGCTACATCCACGAGATTATCAAGCCGGGTGATACCGTGCTGGTGAAGGCCGCGCGCGGCATGAAGTTCGAGCAGACGGTTAAGCATCTAAGAGGATAGTACGGAGGCACAATGAACGGTTTGGAAACGGCAATCTACGCGGCACTGACCGCGTTCGCGGTGAGCGTGGTGCTTAGCCCCGCGCTTATCCCCGCGCTTACGCGGCTGAAAGTGGGGCAGAACGTGCGCGACGACGGCCCGTCATCCCATCTGTCGAAGTCAGGCACGCCGACCATGGGCGGCATAATCATACTGATCAGCATTGTTGCGTCGTCGCTGTTTTTTATGGCGGGCAACTTCGACGCGCTGATTTTAATGTTTGTGACGGCGGGCTTCGGGCTGATCGGCTTTCTGGACGATTATACGAAGGTCGTAAAGCGGCGTTCGCTGGGGCTTCGCGCCTACCAGAAGATCGCTCTGCAGCTGTTTGTGACGGGCGTGTTCGCGCTGTACATCTATACGCAGAGGGCGGAGTTCTTCGGCGTCGGATTCGAGTCCCTGCTGATACCCTTCACCGACGGCGCGTCGCTGGATCTGGGCGTGTTCTACCTGCCGTTTATCGTGTTTGTGATGATCGGTACGGTCAACAGCGTGAACCTGACGGACGGGCTGGACGGACTGGCCGGCGGCGTTACCCTGCTGGTCTGCGTGTTCTTCGTGTTTATGGCATGGGCGGCGGGCAGCGGCACCCTGCCGATTGCGGGCGCGGCGGCAGGCAGCCTGCTGGCTTTCCTGCTGTTCAACGCATATCCCGCGAAGATCCTCATGGGCGACACGTGCTCGCTGGCCCTGGGCGGGCTTATTGCCGCGCTTGCGAGTATGCGGAAACTGCCGCTCTTCCTGCCGAT
>WRAA01000258.1 GCA_009780445.1 Defluviitaleaceae bacterium | reverse complement strand
CGGCAACATCAATGCTGAAATGCTTACGTTTGTTGCGAATATTGACATGGTGGCACGGAAGAATCCGCAGATAGCAAGGCTTATCGTACAAGAGCTGGCCGACCAGCGCAGCAACCTCAAGCTGATCGCAAGCGAAAACTTCTGCTCGCCGTCAGTACAAAGCGCGATGGGCAATCTGCTCACCGACAAATATGCCGAAGGTTTCCCGGGAAATCGTTTCTATGCCGGCTGCGACAATGTTGACGAAGTGGAGCGCATTGCCTGCAAGGCCGCGTGTGACCTCTTCGGCTGCGAACACGCCTATGTCCAGCCCCATTCCGGCGCGGACGCGAACCTCGTGGCGTTCTGGGCGATACTTCGCAAGAAGGTTCAAGCCCCGATAATGGACAAGCTCGGCCAGACAAACCTGCTGGCTCTCTCGCGCGAAGAGTGGGACGACATCCGGAGCCAAATGGGCAACCGGAAGATGCTCGGAATGGATCTGTATTCCGGCGGGCACCTAACCCACGGCTACAGGCACAACGTATCCGCACAAATGTTCGACGTATACAACTATCACGTAGACAAGGACACCGGGCTTCTGGACTACGACAACATACGCAAGATGCTGCTGGAGATCAAGCCGCTGGTGTTCCTGGTGGGCTTCTCGGCCTATCCCCGCAACATCGACTATTCAGTGCTTAGCGCACACGCGAAGGAAGCCGGCGCGGTGTTCATGGTGGACATGGCCCACTTCTCCGGGCTTGTGGCCGGCGGCGTTCTAAGCGGAAAGTACAACCCGATCCCCTACGCCGACGTCGTAACATCCACAACCCACAAGACCCTGCGCGGCCCGCGCGGCGGCATGGTGCTGTGTACCCGGGAATTTGCCGAATACGTTGACAAAGGCTGCCCCCACGTTATCGGCGGGCCTCTGCCCCACGTTATGGCCGCCAAGGCCATAGCCTTCCAAGAAGCCGCCTCGCCGGAGTTTAAGGCCTACACCGCCAAGATCATCGAGAACTCGCAGCAGCTTGCGGCGTCGCTCATCGAAAAGGGCGTGTCTGTGCAGACAGGCGGCACGGACAACCACTTGGTGCTGGTGAACGTCGGCAAGCTGGGTCTCACCGGCCGCCAAGCCGAAAATTCCCTGCGCGAATGCAGTCTGACGCTCAACCGCAACACAGTTCCCTTCGACGAAAACGGCCCGTGGTATACCAGCGGCCTGCGCCTGGGCACAGCCGCCATGACGACCCTGGGCATGGGCAAGGCTGAAATGACGGAGATCGCCGACATCATCGCAAGCATACTACAGGCCACCAAGCCCACCCTCGACAGCAAGGGCGCGAACAGCAAGGCCAAGTATACCCTTGACGAAGGCGTAAAGGCCGACGCAACAACACGCGCCGAGAACATGCTCAAACGCTTCGTGCTGTACCCCGAAATCGACCTGGGGTTCTTCAAGAGCTACAGCGAACTTGCGTAACGCACACACCTAATGCGGCATAACAAACGGGGCTGTCTCGCCAACTTACCGGCGATACAGCCCCGTTTGTTACGTATTGCCAACAGGCTCCGCGGCCGGCAGGGTCACTGTGAACAGCACCCCTGCCGGGGTGTTCTCCAGCGCGAAGGGAAGCTTCATGCACTCCAGCGTTTTGGCCACGATGGTCAGCCCAAGCCCGCTGCGCCCGACCTGGGTACGCGCCGTGTCCGCGCGGAAGAAGGGGTCGAAGAGCTTCGGCAGAATCTCTTCGGCAATGTGCGCACCCTCGTTCAGCACGTTAAGCTGCACGTCCGCGCCTTCGGTCTCGGTGAAGATACGTATTACGCCGCGCTCCGGCGTGTTCTGCACGGCGTTGATAACCACGTTGGACAGCACACGCTCCAGCATAACACGGTCCGCCGTACAGGCAAGCTCGGCGGGTACATTCACATCCCACGCCAGCTCCTTCTTCTCCGTAAGCGCGTGATAGCGCGGTATGATCTCCTCGGCAAGCGCGTGCAGGTTCACCGCCTCCGGGCGCGGCTGTATCTTGCCGTCCGCCAGCTTCACGATCTCCAAGATCTCCGACAATATCTTGTTCTGCTCTGCCGTCATTTTCAGGCACTCCCAAAGGTACTTGGGGTGGTCCCGGTAGTCGCCTATGTTGTCCAGCATACCTTGCAGGATGGCGTTTGTGGCGGCGATCGGGGTCTTGAGTTCGTGGGACGCGGCGGCGAAGAAGTATCGCTGTGCCTCCTTCTGCTCCTCGAGGTCTGCGATGGTGTCCTTTAGCTTGCCGTACATGTCGTGTACGATAAACGAGAGGGTGCCAAGCTCGTCCTTGCGCGCCTGCGGAGCCTCCACGGCCTCCAGCCGCGCCATGCGCTGCGCGTCCTCCACCAGCTTCTTGATGGGCCTGGTCATCTGCCGCGCAAAGACCACCGTGGCCGCAATACATATGGCCGTAAGCGCAAGCGCGCCCACAAGCACGGTGTCTACAAGCTGCGAAAGGTAGTCGCCGCCAAAGGTCGGCACCGACGCGGACAGCATAAAGCCGTTGCCCACGGCAAGCAGGATGTTATACCGCTCCACATGCCCCATGATGTCCGGTATGTTTACGGACGCAAAAACAACACGCCCACGCGGGTCGTGCAACACAAAGCTGTAGGACTGATTACGCTCCGAAAAATCCCGCGCAATCGCGACGTAATCCCACGGAT
>WRAA01000257.1 GCA_009780445.1 Defluviitaleaceae bacterium | reverse complement strand
CTAGCCCGGCAAAAAATTATGCTCGAAAATTCGCCGAAAGCGGGTTTTCAAACACGCCCTAACGCATACAGCCGCCGGTTCTTGGACGTGTCTGCGCAGTCATAGAATTTATAGAGCCTCTGCATCCGGCGGTGTGTGTATGATCTCTGTGAGTGACGGCGGAAATGCCGTGGAAAGCTTTGCCCTTGGCTCTACGCAGATAAAGATTTGCGACGACAATTGCCGCGATGTTACGCAGGAGGACATACAGGCCATCCTCTCCCGCATAGCCCGTCAGGCACAAAATTACCGGGGCGTGTCTGAAATGTAGCTTTCAAACACGCCCCGATACCTTATCAACTAAACGGCACAAACCGCTCTACCACCAGAATCTTCTGAATCCGAAGCCTCTTCCCCACCAAGGGTTGAATCCGAAGCCCCGTCCCCACCATGGATTGAATCCGAATGACGGGAATCCAAAGCCGAAGTTTGGCCCTCTAAACCAAGGGTTGAACCACATAAGCACACCTCTTTCCTAAGTCTCGTTAATGTAATATATTCATCCTGTCCAACTTAGGTGACAAGCAATGCGCCGCTGCGATGGTGAATGATTAGTTTGTGGAGATGAGTACGACTTCCTCTTCGTAGTCGAAGTCTACATCGAAGCCCAGCGCCGCGCCCAGATCGCGCAGCATGAAGAAGTTGTTGCCGCCGATGTTGTAGGCGAGAAGCTGAGCCTGTGCGCCGTCTACGTACACAGCGGCTGTGGTGAGCAGGGCGGTTGCGGGCGCGTCCTGCGCTGTGGCCATTTCGCCGCCCACGGGTGTGTATGCTTCGCCTGTGGTAAGCGTGATGACTAGGGCTTCGTCGTCCCAATTCACCTCGAACTGAGCGTCGGAGCCGTTGAGCGCGTAGGCGATGTCGCGCAGCATGAAGAAGTTGTTGCCGCCGATGTTGAAGGCTCTAAAGGCAACACCTTCGCCGTCAACCAGCACGGAGTGCGCCGAGGGAACCGCGTCGGCCGACACAACATCCTGCGCGGGGGCGGCCGGCGTGGCCGATGTTTCAGCGTCAGCGGGTTCTTCGTCAACAGGATCTACGTCAGCCGGCTCCGCGTCAGCGGATTCGTCCGCCGCCAAGACATTCACTCTGAAGGACATCGCCGGTGCGCCCTCCAGCATTGAGAATACGTCGGCGTCCACAGGCGGGTTCGGCATGTCGGCGTTTCCGCTTATGGCAAATATCCAGAAGTCGTAGCTTCCCGGCACGATGAGGTCCGTGTTGGTGCGGTTGTTCTCCTCGGTGGTGTCAATGAACAGGAAGTTGCGGCGGCCCCAGCCAACGCGCACACCGCCCCATTCGCCGTTGAAGAATCTGTCGGCTATGTAGAGTTCTCCGTCTACGTGCCTGCCAAGCACGAAGGTCACTTCTTCGCCGAACCACAGGTAGCTTCCGCGGTCGTCAACGCGCTGTTCATACTCGCCGTAGATCGCGCCGCTGCCTATGTCCGACGGCAGTACGTTAAGCACCACGCTTGCGCCCGTCACCACGTCCACTTCTGTCACTTCGCTGCCGTCCGCGTCTACGATAACCACGCGCGAAAGCACCGGCGACGCCTGTTCGTCGGCAGATACTCCCACGGCTGCTGAAAAGCTGATCGCCGTAACTACGGCCAACGCCACTGCGGCTCTTGTCGTTTTCTTAAACACATTAACATCTCCTTTGCAAAAGTAATGCTTTATTCTACCACATACCGCCAAAGTCCGCAATAGAGTTGTATAAAGTTTCACAGCAAACTTGACACGCACTGTCGTTCATGGTATAATCCGGTTAATGATGCTTGAAGGTGTCTTGCGCGGCAGAAGCTGCGCGGATGTTGTCGCGCGTCATTTTTATTTTGCAGTCATTTTTGCATCGCAGGGGGAAACTAACTATGTCTCAATCATCCACCGGAAACTTGATTATGTCGGCCATGTTCTTGGCGATCGGCATTGTTCTGCCGTTTCTTACCGGGCAGATTCCGCAGATCGGCATGATGCTTTTGCCGATGCACATACCTGTGCTGCTGTGCGGCCTGATCTGCGGCTGGAAGTACGGCGCGGTCGTGGGTTTTTCCCTGCCGCTGCTGCGCTCCATGATGTTCGGAATGCCGATGCTGTTCCCGATGGCGATCGCAATGGCGTTTGAGCTGGCGGTGTACGGCCTGGTGATCGGCCTGCTCTACGCCCGTTCGCGCTGGCAGTGCGTTGTCGCGCTATACCGCGCCCTCATCTGCGCGATGGTCGCCGGGCGTATTGTGTGGGGCGCGGCGATGGTCGTGATGCTCGGCATACAGGGCGGCACATTCACATTCCAAGCCTTTGTCACGGCCTCCGTAGTAAGCGCCGCGCCGGGGATCGTCCTGCAGCTCGTCCTCATACCGTCTGTGATGCTCGCGCTGAACCGCGTCGGCCTAATTCACTTCAACCGTGAAAAGCGGGACGAGGTGCCGGTTGGATATAATTCTTAACGGGTGAAATGTTTACCGGCCTGCGTGGATTTTTGGCGCAAGGCTAGGTCGTGTTTGAAAACCCGCTTTCGGCGAATTTTCGAGTGATTTTTTTGTCAGACTAGGAAGTGGCAAACGCCGCGAACCCGCAGTGGTTCGCAAGTTTGACGCTGACGACGTATGGCGGAAAAAGCACCGAAAATACGTCGGAATGGGGTT
>WRAA01000256.1 GCA_009780445.1 Defluviitaleaceae bacterium | reverse complement strand
TCCAGCCCAAGTTCGCGCAGGCGGTCCAACCGGGTGAACACCTTTGCGGGAACGTCGTCCATCTTCACGCGCCCGCCCTCCATCACTATCACACGATCCGCCCGGGCGGCTTCGTCCATGTAGTGGGTGATCAGCACTATGGTGATGCCGTCCTCGCGGTTTAGGCGGCTGACGGTTCGCAGAACCTCCCTGCGGCCTATGGGGTCGAGCATGGCCGTGGGTTCGTCCAGCACGATGCAGTCCGGGCGCATGGCAAGGATGCCGGCGATGGCCACGCGCTGTTTCTGCCCGCCGGAGAGCAGGTGGGGCGGGCGGCGGGCGGCCTCGGCCATGTCCACCGCGCCCAGCGCCCAGTCCACCCTTGCGCGTATGCCGTCAGGCTCCAGACACAGGTTTTCGGGGCCGAAGGCTACGTCGTCCTCTACGATGGTGGCGATGAGCTGGTTGTCCGGGTTCTGGAACACCATGCCGGCGTGCTGGCGTATCCGCCAGATGTGCGCGTCGTCTGATGTGTCCAGCCCGGCCACGCGCATGGTGCCGGAGCTTGGGCGCAGCAGCACGTTCACATGCTTGGCGAATGTGGACTTGCCGGAGCCGTTATGCCCCAACACCGCCACAAACTCGCCGCGCCGCACCGTGATGTTCACATCGTCCAGAGCGGTGAAGCCCTGCGGGGTGTCCTGCGCGCCCGGCTCCAGAGATGTTGTCCTGTATTCGAACCGCAGGTTTGCCGCGTCTATCATTGGTGTCATGGGTTCTCCTTGTTAATCTCCGCTTATGAATACGGCGTTGAGCAGGCTGAGCACTATCGCCGCAAAGAAGGCTGTTCCGAAGCCGGATATGTGGAAGCCCGGCACCAGGGCCGCGACCAGCATCAGCATCAGCCCGTTGATGACAAGGTAGAACAGCCCAAGGGACAGGAATGTGATCGGCAGGGATATAAGCTGCAGCAGGGGCTTGAGAGTGGCGTTTACAAGCCCCATTACCACGGCGGCGATCAGTGCCGTCACAACTCCGTCGATGGTAATGCCGCGAAATATCGCGGATATGACGTAGAGGAACAAGGCGCCGACTATCCAGCGCATCAACAGGCTAAACATGTACGCTGACGGCGTGGCCGCCTCGCTTGCAGAAACTGCCGATGACGGCCGCGTCCACGCCGGCGGCGCGCATCTGCCGGGTCATCCGGTCCGCGTCGTCCTTGTTCACGGCTATAAGCAGACCGCCGGAGGTCTGCGGATCCAGCAGCACTTCCTCCATGGCGGGGGAAACGCCGTCGAAGCGCAGACTTGCCCCGAGGAAGTCGCGGTTGCGCCGCCCGCCGCCGGTTATCAGGCTGTCGCCCGCATAGTCCAACACCTGTGCGAAGCATGGCACTTGGGACGCTGTGACCGCGGCGGAGATGTCGGGGCGCAGCATCTCGTTCAAATGCCCGAGAAGGCCGAAGCCGGTGACATCCGTACAGGCGTGTACGTCAAAGCTGCGCATTATCTGCGCGGCATACTTGTTCAGCTGTTGCATGGACAACACTGCAAGCTCGTGGACTTCGGGCGCGATCCTGCCCGCGTTGTACGCTGTGGTGATGATGCCGACGCCGAGGGGTTTTGTCAGCACCAGGGCGTCGCCCGGTTGCGGCGTATTGTTCGCCAGCATCCTGCGCGGATCCACCAGCCCCATTACGCTAAGGCCGTACTTCACGCCCGTGTCGTTGATGGAATGGCCGCCGCCCAGCACGCCGCCGGCTTCGGCCACCTTCTCCGCTCCGCCGCGCAGGATATCGCCCAGTACGGCGGGATCCAGGCTTTCCGGAAAGGCGACTATGTTCAGAGCCAGGGTTACGTCGCCGCCCATGGCATATACGTCGGACAGCGCGTTGGCCGCGGCTATCTTGCCGAAGGTATACGGATCCGCCACCATCGGCGGGAAGAAGTCCAGCGTTTGGATAACCGCCGTGCTGTCGTTTATCTTGTACACCGCCGCATCGTCAGAGCTTGCGTAGCCCATCAGCAGATTGCCGTTTGCCGGCGGCGCGGGCAGAGCTTGAAGCACATCGGCCAGGAACCCCGGCCCGAGTTTCGCGCTTCATCCGCCGCCGCAATAGTTTTCAAAGCCCATAACTGCCTCCCTTCCATTGTCTACTGTTAAATATTATACCACATTGCCGGCGAATTAACAATATCAGGATATCAACATTGCGTCGCCGAAGCTGAAGAAGCGGTACTTCTCTTCGACGGCTTGGCCGTAGGCCGCGAGGATGTTCTCGCGCCCGGCGAAGGCCGAAACGAGCATGACCAGGGTGGATTCGGGCAGGTGGAAGTTGGTGATAAGGCCGTCCATGACCTTGAACTTGTAACCCGGGTAGATGAAGATGCCTGTCCATACGGAGCCGCTGTGTACGCGGCCCTGGTCGTCCCCCATGGTCTCGAGGGTGCGGCAGGATGTTGTGCCGACGCAGATCACGCGCCCGCCCGCGTCCTTACAGGCGTTGATGGCGGCCGCGGCTTCGTCGCCCACGATGCAGAACTCTTCGTGCATTACGTGATCCCGCACGTCGTCGGCCTTAACAGGGCGGAAGGTGCCCAGGCCAACGTGCAGGGTTATGCGGACGATACGCACGCCCGCCGATTCAATCTCGCGCAGAAGCTCCGGCGTAAAGTGCAGGCCGGCCGTTGGCGCGGCGACAGAACCTTC
>WRAA01000255.1 GCA_009780445.1 Defluviitaleaceae bacterium | reverse complement strand
ATAGGCGAGCAGTTCGGCGTTAGCCGAACGACCAGCCCGAAGTGGTTCGCAAGGAGGAGCTGACGCGGGATTTCGGCAAAAAGACCGCGAAGGCGCATTAAATTTAGTATTGGAGGAGCACTAAGCATGTCTATCGAAGCCACGAAGCGGTTCTTTCGGCAACACGGCATGGAGGACAGAATACTGGAGTTTGACACGTCCAGCGCGACGGTGGAGCTTGCGGCGCAGGCCGCCGGCGTGATCCCCGCCAGGATCGCAAAGACCCTCTCGTTCAAGCTCAAGGACGGGCGTGGCTTCCTCATTGTCGCGGCCGGCGACGCAAGGGTAGACAACGTGAAGTACAAGAACTTCTTCGGCGTGAAGGCAACAATGCTCACAGCAGAAGAGGTGCTGGAGCTGACGGGCCACGCCGTGGGCGGGGTCTGTCCCTTCGGCATCAACGCGGACATACCCGTCTATCCGGACGTTTCGCTCCAACGCTTTAACACAGTGCTGCCCGCATGTGGCAGCGGCAACAGCTGTATCGAGCTGGATATGGACGAACTGTTCCGCTTTTCAAACGCGCTGGAGTGGATCGACGTCTGCAAGGACTGGCAAGAATAACGGATAACACGGAGGGCAACATGGCGGAGCTATTAAAGGACATCTACAACTACGACCATCTGCGCAAGCTGGCGACGGACATTCAAGGCGTGTACGCGCCCTTCGCGGCGGACGAGTTTGTCTCATCGGTGATGGACGAAACGTGGGAGGGGCTGGAGCTAAAGGGGCGTATGCGCCAAATCACGCTGAACCTGGGCAAGTACCTGCCCGCGGACTATCCTCAGGCCGTCGGAATCATCAACAAAGCCATCGCCGCATACGGCACGGACTGGATGGTGGAGGGCTTCTGCATGTACTTCCCCGACTTTGTGGAGGTGTACGGGCAGGACGAACAGCACTGGGACATCTCCATCGCCGCTCTGGCGCGGTACACCCCGCATTGTTCGTCGGAGTTTGCCGTGCGCCCCTTCATCATCAACCACGAAGAGCGCATGATGGCGCAGATGAACGCCTGGGCGAAAAGCGATAACTTCCACGTCCGCAGGCTGGCCAGCGAAGGCTGCCGCCCTGCCCTGCCGTGGGCGCAAGCACTACCAAGCTTCAAGAAGGACCCCTCCCCCGTCCTGCCGATCTTGGAGCAGCTGAAAAACGACCCCGAGCTGTACGTCCGCAGGAGCGTCGCCAACAATCTGAACGACATCTCCAAGACGCACCCGGACCTTGTGGCGAAGCTGGCACAGGACTGGTACGGAGAGAACGAGTATGTCGATTGGATCGTCAAGCACGCTTGCCGAACCCTCTTGAAGAAGGGACACCGCGGCGCACTAGCCATTTTCGGCTTCCACGACGCCGGGGATGTAACGGCGGGCGGCTTTGCGATCGACACGCAGACCGTGGCCATCGGCGGAAGCTTCAACTTCTCCTTCACCGTATCAACGTTGCAGGCCGCCAAGGTGCGGCTGGAGTACGCCATCGACTTCGTAAAGGCAAACGGCAAGCGCAGCAGGAAGATCTTCCAAATCTCCGAGATCCAACTAAAGGTGCACGAAACCAAGCACTACCGCAAGAGCCATTCCTTCGCGAACCTAAGCACGAGAAAACACTACCCCGGCACCCACTCCATCTGCCTGGTCGTAAACAGCACAGAACGCGGCACTCTGGATTTCGAGCTTGCCCCGCAAAAATAAAATGGCGAAACATGAAAAATCGCTTGACAAATTCGGCCGTGTTGTTTATACTGTTAAAGTCGGGTCGGCAACGGCGGGCTTGACGCACAACTTGTACCATGCCCAGGTAGCTCAGTCGGTAGAGCAGAGGACTGAAAATCCTCGTGTCGGCGGTTCAATTCCGTCCCTGGGCATTCATGCGGGTGTAGTTCAATGGTAGAACACTAGCCTTCCAAGCTAGATACGCGGGTTCGATTCCCGCTACCCGCTGAATCTGCATTCGAAACACCGCGCCCTGGGGCGTTTTTTTGTGTTTACGATTCGCAGGTCACTGCGGCGGTTGGCTCGACTGCGCCCTAAACCGGAGGGCATAGTGGCGGCTGATGCTCTCGAAGCTTTCGGAGCTGATCACGTGTTCGATGCGGCAGGCGTCCTCCGCGGCGGTGGCTTCGCTTACGCCCAGCGCGACAAGGCACTCGCACAGGATGCGGTGGCGTTCGTAGATCGTTTCGGCTATCGCCCTGCCGCTTGGCGTCAGAGTGATGTGGCCGTCGTCGCTTACGGCCGCGTGGCCTTTTTCCCGAAGGTTGCGCATTGCCACGCTGACGCTGGCCTTTGTGTAGTCCAGCTTGTTGGCGATATCCACGGCCCGCACCGCGCCTCCCTCGTTTCCCAGCATCAGGATAGTCTCAAGATACATTTCGGAAGATTCCTTCGACTTCACGCTCCGCACCCCCTGCGTTGAAAGTATTACAGCCTGTAATCCTTGGAGATTACAGGCTGTCGCTCTCTTAAAGGCGCCACCCAGATTTGAACTGGGGGTAAAGGATTTGCAGTCCTCTGCCTTACCACTTGGCTATGGCGCCGTATATGCATGAACTGTAAAGTGACCCGTAGGGGACTCGAACCCCTGTTCCAGCCGTGAAAGGGCCGTGTCTTAACCGCTTGACCAACGGGCCGTTTATTTCAAACAACTATGGTAGTGTACCGGAGTT
>WRAA01000254.1 GCA_009780445.1 Defluviitaleaceae bacterium | reverse complement strand
GCCAGCGTCAGCCCGATCATCAAGAGGATGGTGTTGCGTGTATAATAGCTCAAGTACTGATTCACCGAGGCCATAACATCCGTCGCCTCGCTGTAGATCAGTTCAAATTCTCCGTAAACATAGTCAACCGCGATGATACCTTGCCGCGCCACGCTTCGCGCAGCATTCTGGTTGCCCGCCCGCGCGTAAGCCGCAACGGAGGCGGCGTAATAACTCACATAGTTTGAGATCCCGGCTCTGATGCTTTCGGTTACGCTTATGCGTGCGTTAAGCTCCTGCGCGCTCATGCGCGGGTCGTCCATCATCAAGTTTTGGAACTCCATCATGGAAGCCGTCGCGTTTGCGTAGACCCTGTAAAGTTCGGCTTCCAGAGCTTGTATCTCCGCCTGGTCGCCCGAATACAGCGCGATGTTGTTCGTCACGCTGATCAGCCCCTGCAGCTCCAGTTCCACCTGTTTAAGGGTCTGCAAGCCTCTCGCCGGGAAGTCCAGCACATAGGTGTACTCGTTGTCGATGCTTCTGATGCTGAATACGGCAACAACCGCAATTACCGCCATGATGACGATTTGCAGGGCAAAGCCCGCACTCAGCTTGCCCGCGATCTTCATATTTCTAAAAAACGTCATATCCCACTACCTCCGCATTAATTTGTCAACTTTCTCCCGCACCGTAGCTCTGTCAAAGGGTTTGCGTATAAAATCCGCCGCACCCAGCGCGTAACCCTTAGCCTCGCTGTCTTCCGACTTCTTGCCTGTGATCAGTATTACAGGGATATGCCGCAGAGTTTCGCTTGCCTTTAGCTTTTCCAGAACTTCATACCCCGACATACCGGGCATTACCACATCCAGCAAAATCAGATCGGGCTTGGTCAGCTCCGCCGTTTCCAGCCCGTCCTCACCGTCGAGGGATATCAGTGTTTCGTAGTCCTCCTTCAAGATAGAGTTCAGAATCAGTATGAACGAGTCTGAATCGTCTATCATCAGAATTTTTTGCTTCGCAGCCACCGGCGTATCACTCCCTTTGAGACTATGCGCGGTTGCCGCATCCTTTTCAAGCGAACTCCCGATATTGCGCAGAGTTGCCTCCAGCCGCTCCAAGAGTTCAGGTGTCCTTGCCCTTACAAAGCCCAGGTTCTTCTGCTCGCTCGCGCGTTCCAGCGCATCCGCCGGTTCCGCAAGAGCGTCCGCTCCTATGCTCGCCGACACGCCGCGCAGGGCGTGTACGTGGATCTCGTAGTTCTCCAAATCTCCCTTGTGCGCGGCGTGTTCCAATTCCTTGAGCAGCACCCGCCCGTTCTCGTAATACTTCCTGATGACCTTCAGGTAGACGTCCGGGTTTCCGCCCGCCAGCACCAGGCCCTTCTGCGTGTCAATGCCTTCTATCTGAATGACCTGCTCCGCCGCGTTGCCGGAAGGCGCGGCAGCTTCGGCCGAGCGTTCCTGCTTCTCCCGCGGGATCCACTTCTCTGCGATGTCGTACAGCCTGCCCAGCTGGATCGGCTTGGGCAGATAGTCGTCGAAGCCGTTGCGGCGTATCATGCTTCGAGACGAATAGATGGCGTTTGCGGTCAGCACCACTATCGGCACGTTTTCACAGTCTGTCGCGGCCTCGGATCCCATCTGCCGGATCTTTGCCACGGTCTCCACGCCGTTCATCCCCGGCATCATGTGATCCATGAGGATAAGGTCATAGGCCTTGGCCTTCACGGCTTCGATAGCCTCTTCGCCGCTCTTGCACATGTCCAGCAACATGTTGTACGGCTCCAGCAGACCCTCCGCCACAAGCAGGTTCGCGCTTATATCGTCCACGATCAGCACCCGTGCGTCGGGGGCTGTGAAGCCGCGCCTGTAGCCGGCCTCCCGGCTGTGTGTCGCGTCCAGGACCTCCGCCACGGGCAGGCAGAATATCGGCATAACCAGCACTCTGTGTTCCCCTCTGCCGCCAAGAACCTCGCCCGTGTCCGCCATCAGAACAATGTTCGCGTCCGTTTTAAAATCAGGTCTGCCCGCGCCAAAACGTCCGTACATCTCGGCGGAGGCGAACACGAATTGATACCGCCCGCTCTCCATCTCCGCGGCAAACTCGTCGTCGTCCTGCACAACCTTGTTCCGCACGCCAAGGCTCACAAGGGAGCGCACGAGGGATGTCTTGCAGTTCTCCCGCTTGTCGTACACCAGCACGTTTACTTTGTCGGAATCCGGCACGGCGCACATCGGCATGTCTCCGCCGTTTTCCGATATATTCTGCGGCAGTGTCACCACAAATATACTCCCCAGGCCGTACATGGACGAAACACTCAAGCTTCCGCCCATGCGCTCCAGCAGCCCGGTCGTCACCGCAAGGCCAAGGCCAAGGCCCTCGATTGTCTTTACGTCGAACTGGGAAAAGGCCTGCATGATGTGGTTTATGTCCTCTTCCTTAATGCCTCGCCCCGTGTCCTCCACGGTTATTATCAAGTTGGTGGAATTGCCGCGCCTCTCGCCTTCGATAGACAGCGACACATAACCTTCGTCAGTAAACTTCACCGCGTTGCTCATCAGGTTTAGGATAATCTGCCGCAGGCGCACCACGTCGCCCATCAGCATGTTCGGTATCCTGCTGTCCACATAGGCTGTGAACTTCAGCCCGGTGTTGGCCACCTGGGCGTTCACAATATTTATAACGTCATTTACCAGGGAGGTCAGCACATATTCTTCGTTGTGAATG
>WRAA01000253.1 GCA_009780445.1 Defluviitaleaceae bacterium | reverse complement strand
TTGAAGAGATGGTGAACCTTACCAACGAGACCTACCGCGCGAAGGGGCTTGCCGTGATACAGAAGGTTCCCACGCCCATCACGCCGGTGCGGTTTAATAAGGTCACGCGGACCATCGATGCGGCATACTTCGAGCGGAAGTCCACCGTGGACTACATAGGCGTGGTGCAGGGTATACCCGTGGCCTTCGACGCAAAGGAGACCACGCAGAAGAACTTGCCGCTGCAGAACATTCACGACCACCAGATAGACTTTATGCGGGAATTTGCGCGGCAGGACGGCGTAGCCTTCCTGCTGGTGCGCTTCGCGGCTGTGGACAGGGTGTTCTTCCTGCCCTTTCGGGAGTTGCAGGGCTTCTGGCTGGCCGCGCAGGACGGCGGGCGCAAGTCTATCCCGCTGGATGCCTTCGACGGCGACCTAACGGCGACCGCCAAGAGCGGCGCGATGGTACACTACCTGGAGCCGCTTAGCCGCTACTTGCAAAGAGGGAAATAGTTTGAGAGCTGTATCGGTGCGTATTACAATTGGGCTGGCGTTGGCCTTGTTTCTGGGGCTGGGCGTGCGGGATATCGCGCAGAGCAACCGCGGCCTGTTTGCGGAGGCGGAATACTTCGCGGAGGTGCGGATCCAGAGCGTGCTTGGCGCGGCGCGGTATGAGGAAGTGACGATGTTCTTCGAGGACGCGGGCGCGCAGCTTGCTATGTTCGAGCCGCCGCGGGGCGTGTACCTTGGGGCGTACATTGCCTCCGACACTGCCGTAAACGGCGACATGGTACGCTTCGAGCAGATGATGGGGCGGCACAGCATCTTTAAGTATCGGCTGGAACTCGCGCGGGATCCTGACTTGCCCCCGGGCGAGCTTGTTTCGCCCCCGGGCGAGCTTGTGCCGCACGAGACAATATTCCGCCACGCGGTGCGCGGCAGAACTCCGCTGTTCGCGCTGGAATACGCCGGCGCGATTAGTGACGACGAGTTCGCGGAGATATCGCGGGTGTTGGCGCGGGGCTTCGGCTACTACTTTTCGCCGGCGTTTGTACAGCCGCCAAAGCCTGTGCGCGGGCAGGACGCGGCGGCCTATGTGGCGCGTTTCACCGTTATGCGGGATGCGTTTCGGCGGTACGCGCCCCATGTGGCCTTTGTGTACGCGGTGGACATAGCCGATGCTGATGTTGCGGAGCAATTTTATCCCGGAGAGGCCGCGGACTGGGTTGGCGTGCGCGCGCTGGCCTCGCTTTCGCCGTACAGAGCCTTCAAGGGCGACATGCTGGCGGCCATCGAGCAGGTCTACCACACATTCCAGGCGAGCAAGCCCATGTTCGTACACATAGGCATCAGCCGCCAAAGCGGCCACGATTTCATCTACCGCCCGCACCTTGCGGCGGCGGAGATGGAGCGCGTCTACAACGCCCTGCTGGCCGACTTTCCGCGGGTGAAGGGCATTGTGTACCTTAGTGTGGACGAAGTGCGGCGCGGCGCGGCGCGAAACACCGCCGACGACTTCTCGATCACCGATGACGAGGTTCTGCGGGCGGCCTACCGGGAGATGGTGTCGCGCCCGGACGTTGTGGCCGCTGTTGCGGCGAACGATACGCCGGAGGACGGCGGCGTGCGGAAACGTTCGCGCCACGCGGCCTTGAGGGCCGGCGGGCTGTACTACATCAGCGAGCGGACACTGCTGGACGAAATGGGCATCCCGCGAGGCAGCCTGCGCGGGCGGCCGCGCACCAACGGCGGCATACGCTTCTACCCGGCGGCCGCATTGGTGCAGAGCAATGAATGGAGCCTACAGGCGCACGGCGCGCATATTGTGTTGGAACCAAGTTAATTAGGGGGATGTTATGCTTAGCAAGAATTTGGCGGAGCGTGTGCTGGAGGCGGCGATGTCCACGGGCGGCGGGTTCGCCGAGATTTTCGCGGAACACACGCTCAACAACAGCCTTATGATGGTGAACGGCGTGCTGGAAAAGGCTGTGTCCGGCACGGTGTACGGCTGCGGCCTGCGGCTGATAAGCGGCCGCAACGCCGTCTATGCCTTTGGCAGCGACATGACGGAGGCCGGGCTGATGAAGCTGGCGCGGGCGGTTGCCGGGGCTGTGGCGCAGGGTGCGGGGATACGGCCGGCGGCCTTTGCGGATACAGTTGTGGCGGACAGCCACAGGGTGGTGAAGCTTCCGTCCGGCGTGAACAAGGCCGATATTGCTGATCTGCTGCGCACGGCGCACGAAGCCTCGTCGGCCTGCGGCGAATATATTACGCAGACGGCAAACAGTTACCGCGACACGGTGCAGAACGTGCTGATAGCCAACTCCGAGGGGCTGTGGGCAAGCGACAGGCGCGTGTATACGCGGGTGACTGTGCAGTCCGTTGCGTCCGATGCGGGTATCAAGCAGACGGGCAACATCGGGCGCGGGGCAATGTCGGGCTTCGAGCTGATGGACGGCGTGGACATGGCGGACTTCGGGCGGGCTTCCGCCGAAACGGCAATGACCATGCTGCGGGCGGACTTCGCGCCGAGCGGCGAAATGCCCGTGGTGATCGACAACGGCTTCGGCGGGGTGTTGTTCCACGAAGCTTGCGGACACAGCCTGGAGGGCACTCTCGTGAGCAAGGGCGCGTCCGTGATGTGCGGCAAGATGGGCGAACGCGTCGCGTCGGACGTAGTGACGGCCGTGGACGACGGCACGATCCCGGGCGCGTGGGGTTCGCTTAACATCGACGACGAAGGCA
>WRAA01000252.1 GCA_009780445.1 Defluviitaleaceae bacterium | reverse complement strand
CTGGTTACAGGCGACAGAGGGCTGTGCGGGGGTTATAACACCAACGCCTGCCGCGCGTGTAACGAGCTACTGGGCTAGTTCCCGTGCGCCGAGTTTGTGTGTGTGGGCAGCAAGGGGCGCGATTATTACGCAAGGCGCGGCAAGACCGTGGTGAACACTATCACGGGCATAACCGAAACGCCGATACCGCCTGACGCGCAGGAGATCGCGCAGACGGTGCTGGACGCTTACTGCGCCGGCACTTACGACGGCGTGTACCTTGTCTACACCAAGTTCCACACCGTGGTAAGTTACGAGCCGCAGGTGACGAAGCTGTTGCCGGTGGACACGGCGGAGCTTCCCGAGCCGACGGCGACCGCGGGTGCCCAGCTTTTAAGCTTCGAGCCGGCCGACAGCACCATCGTGGAGAGTGCCGTGCAAAACTATGTAGAGGCGGTAATGTTTAACGCGCTGTGCGAATCGGCGGCATCCCAGCTTGCTTCGAAAATGGTAAGCATGGAGACCGCCACGGACAACGCCGACAAGATGATTTCGTCGCTTACTCTTACGTTCAACCGCGCCCGCCAGGCGAAGATCACCCAGGAACTCACCGAGATCGTGGCCGGCGCAAACGCGCTCAAGTAAGTGCAAAAGGAGTTGGAAACAGTTGCAAGATACTACTGTTAACAAAGGCATGAATATAGGGCGTATCGTACAGATCATCGGCGCGGTGCTTGACGTTAAGTTTTCCGACGGCGCAATGCCAAACCTGTACAACGCCCTGGAGGTCAGCTTCGAAGACCGCACTATCGTTCTGGAGGTTGCCCAGCACCTCGGCGGCGGTGTGGTGCGTTGTGTCTCCATGGAATCCACAGACGGCCTTACACGCGGGATGTCCTGCGTGGACACAGGCCGGCCCATTGCCGTTCCCGTAGGGGACGCGACCCTCGGGCGCATGTTCAACGTCGTGGGCGAGCCGATAGACGGCAAGCCGGCGCCAAAGGTGGAGGAAAAATGGCCGATCCACCGCCAAGCCCCAACCTTCGCCGAACAGGCGGCCGCAACGGAAATGTTTGAAACGGGCATTAAGGCGATAGACCTGCTCTGCCCCTATGCCAAGGGCGGCAAGATCGGCCTCTTCGGCGGCGCGGGCGTTGGCAAGACGGTTCTTATCATGGAGCTGATCCGTAACATTGCTACGGAACACGGCGGCTACTCCGTGTTTGCGGGCGTGGGCGAGCGTACCCGCGAGGGTAACGACCTCTACCACGACATGTCAAACTCCGGCGTTATCGAGAAGGCGGCACTGGTGTTCGGCCAGATGAACGAGCCGCCGGGCGCCAGGATGCGGGTTGGTCTCTCTGGCCTTACCATGGCGGAATACTTCCGCGACAAGAGCGGGCTGGACGTTCTGCTCTTCGTGGACAACATATTCCGCTTTGTGCAGGCCGGCTCCGAGGTTTCGGCTCTTCTCGGGCGTATGCCCTCTGCGGTGGGCTACCAGCCAACCCTGGCCACAGACGTAGGCGAGCTGCAAGAGCGTATCACCTCCACGAAGAAGGGTTCGATCACGTCCATCCAGGCCGTATACGTTCCCGCGGATGACCTCACAGACCCCGCTCCGGCCACAACCTTCGCGCATCTCGACGCGACGACGGTTCTCTCCCGCGCGATAGTGGAGCTTGGCATCTACCCCGCTATCGACCCGCTTGCGTCTACGTCGCGTATTCTCGAGCCGTCGATCCTCGGCCACGAGCATTATAATACCGCGCGTGACGTGCAGAGCATCCTCCAGCGTTATAACGAGCTCCAGGACATCATCGCGATCCTTGGCATGGACGAACTTTCCGAAGCCGATAAGATCACGGTCAACCGTGCCAGGAAGATCCAACGCTTCCTGTCGCAGCCGTTCTTCGTTGGTGAAAAGTTCACGAGCATCCCCGGCAAGTATGTGCCTATCAGCGAGACTATCCGCGGTTTCCGCGAGATCCTCGAAGGCCGTCACGACCACATTCCCGAAAGCGCATTCCTCAGCGCGGGGCCTATCGACGATGTTGTCGCCAGGTACGCCGCAATGCAGAAGTAATTCGACAGGCAGGCGAAGTTATGGCCAACAAATTTAATCTCAAGGTTATCACCCAGACGCGGGTGGCCTACGAAGGCGAAACAGAGGTGGTGGTTCTGCCCGGCCTGATGGGCGAGCTTGCCATCATGAGCGACCATATGCCGCTTATCGTATCGCTTGCACCCGGGTTGATGACCATTAAGAACGAAGGCGAGGACAGGGTGGCCTCGGTATTCGGCGGCTTTGCGGAAGTTGTGGACAACCGCGTCACCGTTGCCGCGTCTGACTTTCACTGGCCGGACGAGGTAGACAAAGCCCGCGCCCAACGCGCTCTGGAAACCGCAGAACGCACCGCAAGCGAAGCAACAAGCGATCTTGAGGTGAAACGCGCCCAGCTTGCTATGCGCCGCGCCAATGTGAGGCTGGAGCTTAGCGCCTACGTAGCTGATAAGGGCAGATCGGTTTCCGGCAGCTAGTACCCACATTTGAAAGGACTCTTGAGAGTCCTTTTTTTGTGCGCATATTCACGCCGGCTTGTACATATAGTTGGATAAGTTATAAATTTGGCGCAGATGGTGATGGTATAGCCATTCAACTTGAAAACACTCCAAGCAAACGCAGGATTTTTGCGTAAGTGCTAGGAATGAGGGACGACGCGTACACCGGTTGCATGGGCGAGCAGTTCGGCGT
>WRAA01000251.1 GCA_009780445.1 Defluviitaleaceae bacterium | reverse complement strand
TGTTCCAATGCCTTGCGGGCAACACCGGCAACAAGATCCGCAGGATAATCCTCACCGCGTCGGGCGGCCCCTTCCTTGGCAAGAGCTTCGCCGAGCTTGAGTCCGTGACCGTAGACCAAGCCCTGGCACACCCGAACTGGAGCATGGGGCGCAAAATAACCATCGACTCCGCAACGATGATGAACAAGGGGCTGGAGGTAATCGAAGCGCGCTGGCTCTTTGGCATCGAGCCTTCGCAGATAGAGGTTGCGGTGCATCCGCAAAGTGTGGTACACTCCATGGTGGAGTTCGAGGACGGCGCGGTGATGGCCCAGCTTGGCGCGAGCGACATGCGCGTCTGCATTGCCTATGCCCTGACATTCCCGCGCAGGGCGAAGTCGAACTTCCGGCGGCTGGACATCTTCGCCAAGCCGCTCACATTCCTGCCGCCCGATACGGCCGCATTCCCCTGCCTTGCCTATGCCTACAACGCACTGGCGGCCGGCGGCAATATCCCGGCGGTTCTGAACGCCGCAAACGAAACCGCCGTAGAGCGGTTCCTCCACGGCAAAATTTCATTTAACGACATCCCGCGGCTACTATTCGCAGCTGTTTCATCATACAATATTACAAGCGACCAAGACATTAACGGTGTCCTGCAGGCCGATACATGGGGCAGGAAATTTGCGCAGAAAGGCTGATAGTATTGGGCGTTATATCGCTGATAATCTTCATACTCATATTTGGATTGCTGATATTTGTACACGAGCTGGGGCATTTTGCCGCGGCACGCAGATGCGGAATACTGGTGGAGGAATTTGCCTTCGGCATGGGGCCAAAGCTCGTCAGCTGGAAGCCCGGGGAGACCCTGTTCTCCATACGCCTCTTCCCTGTGGGCGGCTTTTGCAGTATGCACGGCATGGAGGACGACAGCGACTCCGAACGCTCCTTCGTCGTAAAGTCCATCCCCGCGCGTATGTTCGTCATCCTCGCCGGCTCTGCGATGAACCTCGGGCTGGCTCTGATAATCTTCGCCCTGGGCACCCTCACAAGCGGATTCAACACAACCACCATCAGCAACGTGCTGGAAGGCAGCCCCGCCGAATCCGCCGGGCTTCTGCCGGGAGATCAAATCACGGGCATCAACGGCTCGACAACGCACATCTACGGCGATGTGCTGATCTCCATCAGAACCTCCACCACCGACACCATCGGAGTGGACATTCTGCGTGAAGGCACCCCGCACCGCATAGACATCACCCCGGGCTACAACAACGGCAACAGGTGGATCGGCGTATTGCCGACATACAGCCTGGGCGCGTTCCAGCCCCGGCGCGAAGGATTCGAACGCGCCGGCTTTGTCCAATCCTCCGTGGTTGGCGTGCAGGAGATGGTGTTCTTCATCCGCCACAACTTCACAGTGCTTGGCCAGATCATAACGGGCAGAGCCTCCATGGACATGATGACCGGCCCGATAGGCATCTTCGGCATTATCGACACCAACCTGCAGTCCACCGTGGCAAACGCCGAACTCCTGGAGCGTTCAACCAGCGACACCCTGCTTGCGATCCTGCGCTCCAACCTCGCCTTCGCCGGAATGCTCAGCGCGGCCATCGGCATATTCAACCTCCTGCCCTTCCCCGCGCTTGACGGCGGGCGGTTCGTGTTCCTCACCCTCGAGGGCGTGCGCCGCAAACCCATCAAGCCCGAGACCGAAGGCACAATACACTTCGTGGGCTTCGCAATGCTCATGGCTCTGGCCGTGTTTATCGCCTACCGCGACGTAATCAGCCTTCTATAGCACCTCAACCGCCTATGGCGTGCATCTGCCTGCCCTTGCCGGCCTGTTCGAACCCGCTTAGCTGCGGCTTGACCATCACGGCTTGTTCGATCATCCGCGCGATATCCGCGTCATGCTTGCCGGAGCGCAGGGCGGCGCAGAGGTCTATGCCGTCGTCGTGGGAGAGGCAGAGCTTCAGGAAACCGTCCGAGGTGAGGCGTATGCGGTTGCAGTTCGTGCAGAACGAGTCGCTCATGGCGGGTATCACGCCGATCTTGCCTTCGAAGCCGGCTACGCGGTAGTAGACCGCCGGGCCGTTGCCCAGCTTTTCGTCGATAGGCTCCGGCGTGCCGAACTCGCTTTCGAGTATCCGCCGGAGCTTCGCCACGCCGAAAGCATCTTCGCCCAAGCTCCGGCCAACCGGCATAAGCTCTATGAAGCGCACGGCGGCAACCTTTTCCCGCGCAAGTTCCGCTATGCGCGCCACCTCGTGTTCGTTCACGCCGTGCAGCAACACGGTGTTGACCTTCGTGCGCAAGCCCGACGCGGCGCAGGCGTCTATCGCGTTCAGCACCGCCTCCAGCTCGTCCGCGCCGGTGAGCATGCGGAAGCTCCTGCGGCTTAGCGTGTCCAGGCTGATGTTTACCCCGTCTACGCCGATGTCCGCCAGATCCTCCAAATGCCGCTCCAGCAGCACGCCGTTGGTCGTCAGCGTAACCTGCGAAACGCCGCCCAGCAACTTGAGCCGGCGGATAAAGTCAATTGCCCCGCTGCGCACAAACGGCTCCCCGCCCGTAACCTTGAAGCGCGAAATACCAAGCCCCGCCATCACACCCGCAAGGCGCAGGATCTCCTCGAACCGCAGCACCTCCGCGTGGGTTATCTGCTCCACGCCTTCCGGCATACAGTAGGTACAGCGCAGATTGCAGCGGTCCGTAATGGATATCCGCGCATAGTCGATGGTACGCCCGAAGCTA
>WRAA01000250.1 GCA_009780445.1 Defluviitaleaceae bacterium | reverse complement strand
TGTGCGCCAAGCCCGCGAAATCTGCAACGAGCGCGACTGGCTCCTGCTCTTCGACGAAGTGCAGACGGGTATCGCACGCACCGGCGGCTGGTTCGCCTACCAGGGCATGGGCGTTACGCCCGACGCGTGTTCCTTTGCCAAGGGCATTGCCGGCGGCCTGCCCATGGGCGGCTTCCTTGTGAGCGAGCATCTGCGCGGCGTACTCGTCCCCGGAGACCACGCCACAACCTTCGGCGGCAACCTCATCTGCTGCGCCGCCGCCTTGGCGACGCTGAACATCCTCGAAGCGGCACAGCCCGGGATATCCGAAAAAGGCGAGTACATCCGCTCGAAGGTCGAAGCCATGAACCTGCCCGCCGTAGCCGGAGTGCGCGGCAAGGGGCTTATGGTCGGCGTGAAGCTCGCGGAAGGTTTCGCCCCGGCGGAGGTCAACAAGAAGCTGTTGGAGGCCGGGCTTGTGAGCCTTACGGCCGGCAGCGACGTAATCCGCTTCCTGCCTCCCCTCGTAATCAGCATGGACGATCTGGACGCCGGCCTGGACATCTTCCGCCGCGTCCTACAAAGCCTATAAAGGAGAGACCCCACGACATGAAAAAAGACCTGACAAAAATGCGCGACCTCACAAAGGCTGAAATCCGCGACATCCTCTATCTGGCGGACGAAATGAAGGCGGAGCTGAAAAGCGGCAAGGAACACCACGTTCTAAAGGGCAAGACCCTCGCCATGATATTCCAGAAGGCATCCACACGCACGCGGGTGTCCTTTGAAGTGGGTATGTACCAGCTGGGCGGCCACGCTCTCTACCTCTCGGCCAACGACCTGCAAATGGGGCGCGGAGAACCTATCGAGGACACCGCGCGCACCCTCTCGCGCTATGTTGACGGCATAATGATCCGCACCTTTGCGCAGGAGGAAGTTGAGAACCTGGCCCTCTACTCAAGCGTGCCCGTGATAAACGGCCTAACCGACTACGCCCACCCATGCCAAGTCCTGGCGGATCTGATGACCATTCGCGAGCGCAAGGGCAAGCTGGACGGCGTGAACCTGTCCTACATCGGCGACGGAAACAACATGTGCAATTCGCTGATTGTCGGCTGCCTCACGTGCGGCATGAACGTTTCCGTGGCCGTGCCGGAAGGTTACGACCCCCACCCGGCCGTGCTTGACTTCGCCAAGGACTATCCGCAGGCTTTTAAGCTTTTGCGCAAGCCTCCCGAAGCGGTGAAGGACGCGGACGTTGTGGTGACGGACGTGTGGGCAAGCATGGGTCAGGAGGCCGAGGCGCAGGCGCGCAAGGAGGCCTTCGCGGGGTATCAGATAAACAAGGAGCTGATGTCCGCCGCCAAGAATGACGCGATAGTTCTGCACTGTCTGCCGGCAAAACGCGGGCAGGAGATCACCGCCGACATCTTCGAAGCGCACGCCGAAACAATCTTCACAGAGGCCGAAAACAGGCTCCACGCGCAGAAAGCCGTTCTCACGCTGTTGATGAAGTAAGAACCTGTATTCAAACTCGCCCAAATATTTTTTCAATCCGCATGTATAAATTTCTGCGAAATGGAAAATATTATTAATGTAGCCTTAAGTACTATCGTATTTAAGGAACATATATCCCCCCATCGACCTGGCTTCAATTCCCCCTGATGCCAGGTTTTTTGTGCGCGTCAACTCAATCAACTATTAGAAGGGGCTGCCACGCCAATTTCTTAGCGCGGCAGCCCCTTCTAAACATTACAGCGGTTCTATCTCATTTATACGGAAGCTCAGAAACATATTCCATCTGCTGTCGCCGAGTTCCGCGGTGAAACATCGCGGAATCGGCTCCGCAGATGAAAATGTTTCCGGCATTCCGTATAGTTGCGGAATCAATAGCCAGTTACGTACACCGTGCCGGTTTCTTCGTCCCACAGCACTGTCGCGCCCAGCAATTCCGACACATACTTGACGGGAACGAACAGGCGGTTGTTCACGATGGCGGGAACACCCATGCCGTTTGGCAACTCTACATCCGCCGGTATTGCGGTTCTCGAGCCGTTCATGACGACGGATGTCGTGCGCGACACCCCATCCCACGCGGTGGTCGCGCCCAGAGCACTTGCCAGCCAGGCCAGCGGCACCATGGTGCGGCTGTGTCCCGCGTCGATAAACGGCGCGTTCTCAGCCTGTTGTTCCGTGCCGTTTAAGGTGTAGGCGGTGTCGCCTATCGTAATGCGCAGCACCGTTCCGGCCACACGCGGCCCAACTACAAAGACAGACAGCCTCTGCGTTTCAAAGGTGATTGTTCCGCCTTGTGCGTCGTGTTCCGATGCCAGTATGCGGCGTGTGCCGTTGTTGGGAAGGTGCCATACCGCGGCGGGTACGCTTCCTTCCGCGGGAAGCCTGATTTCGAGTGGAGCCGCGAAATGCCGTATCGGCACTAGGTTGTCTTCCGAGTTTCCGGAGGATATGCTTATGCGGTAGGCAACCTCGCCTTCGCGCAGAACTTCGGACTGTTCATCCAACAAGGCCTGTGCTTCGCCGAAATATACCCATACATACGCGCCGTTGCTCTGTTCGTTCAGTGAAGCTATCGCCTCCGGGCTGAACACGATCACGCCGGCCGGCAGTTCAAGCTCTACGCTCAGCGCGGCGTCGGCGAGTTGCTCCAGCGCGTCGTGCGGGAGCTGCACCGATGTCACGTCCTCCAAACCCGAAAGATCGAACACCACGGTGCCGCCTTCCGCGTTCTCGATAAGCATTTCAATCTGCG
>WRAA01000249.1 GCA_009780445.1 Defluviitaleaceae bacterium | reverse complement strand
GGCTTGTCTTTTTCGCGTATGGCGTCGTCAACTCCGTCTAGCGTGCCTAATGGGCACGCGTCGTTGTCGTTTCCTAGCCCTACGCAAAAAATCCCGCGCCTGATGGGACGGTTTTCAACCGGAACAGCTATAGTACGTGCTAAGGAGGGTATTATGCACACGCCTGCGAGATACCGTTCGCCATACCGCCGCACTGCCCGCGTTGGCCGCGAGGCTGCCCAAATGAGCATCGGGGAGCGTTTTGTGGTGCAGTGCATTGTCTGCGGCGTGGCCATTGCCGCGTTGTTGTCCGCCCATGTGGTGGGTCTGCCGTTTACGGAGAGGTTCCGCGCCGACGCGGCAAACAGCCTTATGGCGGATTACACGGACAGACTGCCGCTTGCGCCCGTTATCACCGCGGCGGAGCAGGTGCGCTACATCGTGTTTGACGAAGCCGCCCGGCCGGAAGAGCGTGCCGCATACATACCGGAGCCGCCCCACGAGCCCGACCCCGCGCCCGCCCTGCTGCCAAGCGTTGACCACGATACGCCGCTCTCCTACGAGGCCAACGAGAACAACACCTTCTACGACTTCCACAGCGACGACCGCCTGTTTATCGAGGACATAATCCGGCAGATTCATGAGGCGGGGCAGGAGGGGCGTGTGGCGGACGAGTTGCCGGACAACTACACGCAGAACATTCCCGCGCCGCCCATTCCGCCGGGCCAAGCCCGCGTAAGCTCGCCCTTCGGCTACCGCACAAACCCCGTGACGGGGCAGCGGGAAAAACACAACGGCGTGGACATGGCGTTCTACCACGGCACGCCCGTAGTGGCCATCCAGGACGGCGTGATCACCGACATCGGCTACAACGCCTATTCCGGCAACTATGTGCGGTACAGAACTTCCGACGGCCTGCTGGTGGGTTACGCGCACCTGTACCAAGTTACGGTGCAGGTGGGCGACGTTGTGAACCGGGGCGACACCATCGCGCTTACGGGCAATTCCGGCCTAAGCACAGGCCCCCATCTGCACGTGACGATCTGGCGCGACGGCACCACCATCGACCCGCTGACAGTTTTTGCCGTAAACTAAGGGTTGACAATGCTTCGGCCGTCTGTTATAATATCGTGGTTAAGTAGAAGCGTCCCTTCTCACCTTATTGCCTACGGCTTTGGGTTATTGCTTTGACAGTGCTGCGGACGCTTGCGTCCGTTTTTTGTTGCTCCGGCACGTTTTCGACATGCCCCGGCGGCATTTATATCTTGGAGGTGCTAAGACTATCACCGAATTAATGATCAACGAACAAATCCGCGACAAGGAAGTACGGCTTATCGACTCTGACGGCACCCAGCTTGGAATTGTGCAAGGCAGGGACGCCCAGCGTATGGCTGACGAGAAGAAGCTGGATCTTGTGAAGATCTCGCCCACGGCAAAGCCGCCGGTGTGCAAGATCATGGACTACAGCAAGTTCCGCTTCGAGCAGCAAAAGAAGGAAAAGGAAGCCCGCAAGAAGCAGAAAACCGTGGATATCAAGGAACTTCGCCTGTCCCAGAACATTGACGTACACGACATCAATGTCAAGATCAAGAAGTGTGTCGAGTTTCTGAAGGACGGCGCGAAGGTGAAGATAACCATACGCTTTCGCGGGCGCGAGATGAGCCATACGGACGGGGCATACAAGATACTGAACAAGTTTGCCGAGGACGTGGCGGAGTTCGGCGCGGTGGAGAAGGCGCCAAAGCTGGAGGCCAAGACACTGGCCATGTTCCTTGTTCCAAAACCATAACTGCATGTATGGCGGATTCATAGAGGCTGTTTAGCATCTTGCGTCCGCTGTAGATAAACACACACAAGGAGGAAGCACCAATGCCAAAACTAAAGACCAGAAGAGCCGCCGCAAAGCGTTTCGCGGCAACCGGAACCGGTGAGTTTAAGTATCAAAACGCAAACAAGCGCCATCTCCTCGGCCCGCGAAGCCCCAAGCGCAAGCGTCAACTGCGCCGCACCGACATAGTAGACAAGAGCAACCACGACGCAGTTAAGAAGATGCTGCCATACGCATAAATAGGGAGGGCTACACATGGCAAGAGTAAAGGGCGGAATGGCCGCCAAGAAGAGACATAAGAAGGTTCTGAAGCTGGCCAAGGGCTTTCGCGGCGCAAGGAGCAAGCAGTACCGCATTGCCAAGCAGTCTGTTATGCGCGCAATGGCGGCAAGCTTCGCTGGCAGAAAGCAAACAAAGCGCGATTTCAGACGCTTGTGGATAACCAGAATAAACGCCGCAGTGCGCAGCCAAGGCCTGTCATACTCGAAATTTATGAACGGCCTGAAGTGCGCCGGCATCAACATAAACCGTAAGATGCTCGCCGAACTGGCAGTCAACGACGCAACAACATTCAGCAAGCTTGTTGAAAAAGTTAAAAATGCCTAAAACACATAACGGACTTGCGTGAGATCGCAAGTCCGTTGCACATTGGTAGCAGAAAAAATGAGAGGAGGAATTTCAAATTAAAAAGACAATTAAATGGAAAATAACATCAATGGTGCTATGTATTATTGTGCTGATTGGAATATTACCAACTACAGCATTTGCGGGCACAGGAATAGGCCGTGAAGCAGAAGAACATATTTTGAATGAATTAGGGCGTGTTTGAAAACCCGCTTTCGGCGTATTTTCGGTGCTTTTTCCGCCATACGTCGTCAGTGTCAAACTTGCGAACCACAAGGGTTCGCGGCGTTTGCCACTTCCTAGTCTAGCGAAAAAATCACTCGAAAATCCGCCGGAAGC
>WRAA01000248.1 GCA_009780445.1 Defluviitaleaceae bacterium | reverse complement strand
TTCGCTAGACTAGGAAGTGGCAAACGCCGCGAACCCTTGTGGTTCGCAAGTTTGACACTGACGACGTATGGCGGAAAAAGCACCGAAAATACGCCGGAATGGGGTTTTCAAACACGCCCTAATAGCAGTTCCGCTTGACACTAAGCTTCATCGTTCGCCGGAAACCGCAGTGAATCATTGCGGTTCCGGCTCCGATTCAGCAAGTGTCAAGTGGAACTGCTTTATTGCAGAAGCTGTAAAACTTGCTGCGGGCGTGCGTTGGCCTGCGCCAAGATCGCCATGCCGGCCTGCTCGATCACACGGCTGGACGACATATGGGTCACTTCCAGCCCCATATCTGTGTCGCGTATGCGCATCCGCGCGGTTTGAAGGTTCTCGTCCATTATGTTAAGGCCCGTCACGGTGTGTTCCAGACGGTTCTGGTACGCGCCGAAGCTTGCCCGCATGTTGGAGATCTGGACAATGGCTTCGTCAACCGCAAGCAGCAGATTCGAGCGGAACCCGTGGCCTTCATCGCTCTGTTGGTTGAATAGGTTATCCCTGTCGGCGGCCGCGTCGGCAATGCTGAAAATTATTACGCCGTTGGCGTTCGTAAGGCCCAGCATGTGGCTTCGCGCGTCCACAAGCCTCATGCGCATGTGTTCGTCCGCGTTCGCGCCGATCTGCACGATCAGCGTAGGTTCGACAAGGCGGTGAGTCGGGTCGCCGTCGGTTATGCCGAATGCGTCGTAGGCGTAATCCGGATCCGGCAGGATAAACTGGCGGCCGTCGTTGCGTATGTGCGTGCCGTTGCCGATTCCCACGTTCACAAACTCTTCTTCCACCGGGTCGAAGATGTAGGAGCCGTTGCCCGCGCCCAAGAAGATGTGGGTGCGATCCGGATCGTTGTTGGCTATGTGGGTGGCCGGCGCGGTGGCTATCGGCGGGTAGCTTGGTATCACGCCGAAGGTGTGCTGTGCCAGCAGGTTTATGCCGTTGAACTGCGTGCCGTTTGCCATTTCTGTCACCGCTTGACTAAGCTGGCGTATCTCCATATGTATTACTTCGCGGTTTTCCTCGATGTAGGTGTCGTTCTGGGCTTGCACGGTGAGTTCGCGTATGCGCTGCAGGATATTGTGGATCTCTTGCAGGCCGCCTTCGGCCGTCTGCACTATAGAGATGCCGTTGGACGAATTGGTGCTGGCCTGCTGGGTTCCGCCGATCTGCATTCCCATGCGGTTGGAGATGCTCATTCCGGCCGGGTCGTCCATCGACGAATTTATGCGGAATCCGGAGGACAGCCGCCTCATGGAAAGCCCCGTGCGCTCCCCGGCGCGCGCGATATTTGCAGCCGCCAACAAGGCCGGCATGTTCATGTTTACTCTCATTGTATCCCCCTAAGTGTGGAACATTAGGCACACTACGCCTATGTTGTATATCGTAAGTTTCGCCGCAAATCTTTATAGCTGCGCAAAATATTTTTCGCGCGGCGCGGGAAACGGCAATGAACTGCAATATTGCTATATGTTGACAGTCCGGAGGATATACTATATAGTATTGGCAGATAACGATGCTCGGAGGGTTGCGCATGGGGCGGAGGAACAGCGGCAAGGCGCGGGGTTTTGCGTGGCTGTATATAAGGACGGTTGCGGCGAGCGTGGCCGTGATGGTGGTGCTTGGCGGCGCGGGCCGGTTTGCGTGGGGCGTGTTTGTGCAAACGCCGTCGGTGCCGCTTGACAGGCTGGTGACGGATCTGCGTGAAGGCGGCTTGCTCGAGGGCATTGTGCCGGCCTTTGACGCGGGAGGCGGGCAGGACGACGATATATTCAGCGGCGTATCGTCGCCCGCCCTGCTTCTCGCGGAGCACCGGCGGCCGACCTTCTTCACCTTCCTGATCGTCGGGCTGACGGAAGGGCTTAACGCAAACACCGTGATGCTTGCGGCCTATGACGGAGAGGCGCGCCGCGGCTACATCGTCAGCATCCCGCGGGACACAGAGGTTGACGCGCGGCGTAATGTGCGCAAGCTTAGCTCGGCCTATGCCGCGGGGCGGCTAAACGGCGGAGGCCACGAGGGCGGCATCGCGCGGCTGAAGTACGAGGTCTGGACACTGACCGGCGTACACGCCGACTTCTATGTCAAGATCGACTACGAAGCCTTCTCCCGCGTGATAGACGCCGTGGGCGGCATCGAGATAGACGTACCCTTCCACATGCGCTATGACGACCCGTGGCAGAACCTGCACATCAACATCCCCGCGGGTCTGCAGCTGCTGGACGGCGAGAACGCCCTGCACTTCGCCCGGTATCGCATGGGCAACGACCGCCGCAACACCATCTCCGACTATCGCCGAATCGAGCATCAACAGCAGGTGATCGCCGCGCTGTTCGGCGAGCTGATGACACCCGCCACCATACTGCGCGTGCCGGAGTTCATCAGCATCGTAAGCAACTACACGGCCACAGACCTGGGCTACACAGACCTGATGTGGTTCGCCAACCGCGCAAGGCGTATGATGAGCGGCAGCTTCGACGACGCGCTGGAGTTCCACACGATCCCCATGCTGGGCACAAGCGGCGCGCCGCGCTGGTATGAACTGCCGGACGGCAACGGCATCGTCGAGCTTATGAACCGCACCGTGAACCCGCTCCTGCGCGACCTAACCCTGCAAGACCTGCGCCTGGCGCGCTAGGGCGTGTTTGAAAACCCCATTTCGGCGCATTTTCGGCAAATTTTCCGCCGTGCGTCGTCAGCTTTTTCCTACGCTGACGCTCCGGATGCTAGACGTGTGCCACCGG
>WRAA01000247.1 GCA_009780445.1 Defluviitaleaceae bacterium | reverse complement strand
ATCACGATCTGCAAGTTTGGATAACGGTCAAAAATACCGCTTCCAACCAGGCGCAGGACATGAGTGCCGAGCTGAATATGCCAGCCCCAGGCGGCTCTGGACATCCAGTTGTGCCCATCGAACTCGGCCTTTAAGATCGACTCGATGGTGGGCCGGGGGTGGATATAAATGGGTAAATCCAGCTTGGCGACCTCGCCCCAGAAGGGAATGTAACGAGGATCATCCAGATAGACAGGAATATTGGGGTCGCCGATCTGGCAAAATCCGTTGATCAAAGCGCCTCTGAAACCATACTCTTTCACGCAGCGGTGCAGCTCCTTGGCGGCGGCGTCCGGATCTTGAGTAGGCAGGGCGGCAAGGGATTCAAAACGATTCTTGTAATCGCGGATCTGGTCGGCTATGTAATCATTCGCCCGTTTGGCCGCGTCGATGGCTTTGTCGACGTCCAAAATGGCCTGGATTGTAGGAGAAGTGAGAGACAGGATGGTCTTTTCGATGCCGGCCTCATCCATACGCTCCAAGCGTATGCCGGTAATGTCGCTCATAGCTGTTCGGGCCTTCTCCCAGACCCCGGGGCCATCATTAATAAACCACGGCTTCACGGCTTCCAAATATTCTTCCGTTGAAAAATGTTCCTCAAGCGCGATCTTACCTTGCATGTTCAGCACCCCTTCTTATTAGTTATTTCGCCGGTTGACTCTTTTTACCCCACATGGGTGTACCGTCCGCGCGGAACATGCCAAACCCCGTGTAGCAGCAAATCAGCGTAAAAATCGGCACAAGAAAGCCAAAAAACGCATAGGGGATATAGGCCGTCGTAACACCCATCACGCTACAGGCAAAAACGGACGCTGTGCTCCACGGCACCAGCGGGGCCGCGATGGTGGTGGTATCCTCCAGTGTTCTGGAAAGCACCTTGGAGTTGAGATCCTTCTCCTTGTAAGCGTCACCGAAGGTGGGGCCGCCCAAGACAATGGGCAGCACCTGGTTGCCGGACATCAGCAGGAGAGCGTAGCAGTATACCATGGTGCCCACCACCAGCTCCTGCGGCCTTTTGATGATTTTGAACATCCCCTGCACAAATACTCTGAACACTCCGCTTTGGCTCAGCGCGCCGCCCATCATGCAGGCCAGAATAATCAGGAATACGGTGTTCCGCATCATCACCATTCCGCCGCGATTAAGCAGCGTGTCTACTATGCGGACTCCTGTACTTGGGCTGAAGCCGTTAAAGGAGACGGTCAAGGTGTGTATAAAAGTCGCGCCTTGATAGTACACGGCTATTAGGACACTGACCATCCAAGTAGCGGCAAGCCCAGGCACGGCGGGAATTTTAAAGGCCGAGACCAGAAGCACCATAAGAGCTGGTATCAGCACCCAGGGAGTGATGCTGTACATGTTTTTCAATGTGTCGGTTATAACGACGATGTTGCTGTCGTCCAGCTCGCCGCCAGCGTACTGCCGGCCCAGGAACCAGTAAACCACAATACAGAGAACAGTGGCCGGAATTGTTGTGTAAAACATCGAGAAGATATGTTCATACAAGGGAGTTTTGGTCAAGCCCGACGCCATAAGGGTGGTATCGGATAGGGGAGACATTTTGTCTCCGAAGTAAGCGCCGGCAACCGCGGCGCCGGCAACCACATGCGTAGGCATGCCAAGGCCCATGGCGACGCCGACGAGGGCGAGACCCATAGTAGACATGGTGCCGAAGGATGTACCGGTCATCAAGGAGGAGATCGCGCACAAAACAAATGTCAGAGGCAGCATAATGTCGGGAGTGATAAGCATAAGCCCGTAATAGATCAACGCCGGAACGGTGCCGCTGACCATCCAGACGCCGATCATGCAACCGACAATGAGAAGGATGATAATCGCGATGAGGCTGTCGGAAGCAATCCTGATCATCTCTTTTTGAATATCCTCCCATGGATTGCCGAAGTAGAGCGCAATTGCCGAAGCCACAATCATACCGATGAACAATGAATTTACCGCGCTTGCCACGCCGGGGCCGCCGATGCCCAATCGGACTCCCGCTATGACAACGCCGATGACAAGCAGCAAAGCAATAATTGATTCGAGTAATGTGGGAAGTCGTCTTTCTTTCATTTTGACACCCTCTCTTCATTTCGTGATTGGTACAGGGCTGCTGTTACAATAAACCTCCTTGCAGACGGGATATTTGAGCTTTAAATATGCTCAAACCTGCCGGTGAAGAAACGAAGCTGCTTGGGTTCATAGACCCATTTCAGGCCGCGAATCTTCTCGCGGTTTTTATGCAGCTCGATTATAGCATCAGCCACCACGTCCATATGCGCGTAGGTATATACGCGGCGCGGGATGGTAAGGCGGACGGTTTCCAGTTTCGGCGCGTGGTCTTTGCCGGTGATGATGTCGCGGCCGGCGGAAACTATGCCGCGCTCCATAGAGCGTACGCCGGATTCAATGTACAATTGCGCCGCAAGCGTCTGCGCCTGAAATTGTTCCCGAGGAAGGTGCGCGCAGAAACGGGTGGCATCCAGAAATACCCCGTGCCCGCCGATGGGCATTACTATCGGGACTCCGCCTTCAATCAGGCGGTCGCCCAAGTAGCGAACCTGCTTGACGCGGTGTTCGATATACTCGTATTGCAGGGCTTCCTTCAAGCCGATAGCCATCGCTTCCATGTCGCGCCCGGTCATGCCGCCGTAGGAGGGCATACCCTCGAACACGACGACCAATTCCTTGGCTTGTGTGAACATATCCTCGTCGTTGAGGCAGAGGAAGCCGCCGATGTTGGTTATGCAATCTTTTTTGCCGGACATGGTGCAGCCGTCGGAATAGCTGAACTCCT
>WRAA01000246.1 GCA_009780445.1 Defluviitaleaceae bacterium | reverse complement strand
GCGGGTACCGTCACCGTCAGGGCAACAGTAGTAAACGGCGCAACAGCGTTAACCAATTTCACGGATGATTTTGACATCACCGTACACCCAGCAGGAGCCACAATCCACACCATAACCTACCACGCCAACGGCGGCGCAGGCGTAGTGCTCGCCGGAAGCGTCGCGGACGGCGATGACTACACCGTTTCGGCAAATACATTCACAAGGGCGAACCACACGTTCACAGGCTGGAACACGCAGGCAGACGGCGGCGGCACGGCTCACGCGGCGGGCACAGTAATTAGCAACGTAACGGCAGATATCACGCTGTACGCGCAATGGGCGGCAGTTCAGTCTACAGCGCCCACGCCTACACCGGCCCCAATCGCCCCATCTGGCACACGTAGCACGCCGGGGCCAAGACCCGGCACACCGGCATTTGCCCTACACGACGCAATGTCTGCCGCGAGGCGCGCGGTAAGCGAAGTTTCGGCCACGGTGTCCAACCAGACCACGGCTGAATCAGTGCTTGGGGCAGTCCGCTCTGTCATGCCGCAAGGCGTAACGGTATGGTGGTCATACGGCAGATCATTCACCCTCGTACCAGCCACGGCTGGCCAAGACGGAAGTATCACGGGGCTGCTGATTATCACGGCTGGGCCGTACAGTTCGGCAATCCCGCTTAACATCACAATCCCGGCACTGGGCGTGACCACGCGCACGTTCATCCTGCAGCTGGATTCACACATCATCACTGATCAGCACGGCAACACAGTCATCACGATGGACGTACTGCCGGTTATACAAGACGGGCGCACACTTCTCCCTGTGCGGTTCGTCGCCCAAGCCTTGGGCGCAAGCGTAAGCTGGAACGACAGCACCCGCGAAGTCACCCTGATCCAAGATGGCCGGAGCCTGACCTTCGCGATAGGCCAGACAGCCCCCGGTATGGACGTACCCGCGCAGATCAACGACGACCGCACGATGGTGCCGCTGCGGTTCATCTCAGAGTTCTTCGGCGCAAGCGTAACATGGCATGAAGCAGAACGCACTGTCGAAATCACACGATAACAACAAAACAACGCTATCAGCTTTTCGCCGATAGCGTTGTTTTTTTGAGCCATGAGATCCAAGTGGAGTTTTCAAATGCACTAAAATTTCTCCGCAATTCCAGCGCAAAAACGTTACTTTTCTGGCTTCCAAGTTTCTCAGATTGACTTGTAATTCCTTTTCCGGCAAGGTAACATGCCAAACCCGCTGACGGCAAGTGCTGCAGAACTTCTGCCGTGTCAGCGGCAATACTTTTTTGCCGGAGGAGGATGCAATAATGTTTACAACTGACGAAATGCATTTGCTTTGCGTGATGCACTCTGGAACGCTTTCGGAGACCATCGAAGCCCTCGAAAGAACTGACGAACAGCCCGCGAAACTGAGGGCGACCATCAACAGCACCTTGGAGAAGCTGAGGCTGTGCTTGAAAGAGGGTCGCCCGGTTTCTCTGATGTTCGATTCGGAGGATTAGTCTGGCTGGCTGACCCTGCGGTGCTTGTCCGTTGACGCTCTCTTGCGGTCGTCATTATCTTGGAGTTGCCGGAGTAAGATGTGTTCAACAACACCGGCACGGCCTCTTGGGCTGAGTGCCAGCATTGAGGATATTACTTCGCCGATGGTGTTGTCGGTGGTGAGGTTTTGGTTTTGAACGTCCACACCTTCCCGGCACCGTGTCCGGCCAAGGATATAGTCAGCGGACACACCGTAGAAATCAGCCAGCAATGTCAGCATCCTAACCGATGGTTCCGTTTGCCCGGTTTCATAACTGGAATACTGCTGTTGCGAAATTCCGAGCAGATTGGCTACGGTGTCTTGCTTCAGATCCTTATCATCACGAAGCCCACGGATAATTTCCGAATAACTTTTCATCAGTACACCTCTCGCTCACATGTTTGTAGAAAATTCTATCACACATATAATTATATGTATGAATCCACTTATCATGCCGATAATATTTATAGCAATACATATATTTATGTGTGATAAAGGATCGGTGATAGTATGTATTCTGATTATCGGGTTGGCGCGGTGCTTGAGAAACTTCGAAGCGAACGAAATATATCATGGACAGAGTTTTGCAAAATGATCGGGATCAGCAGGTGCTACCTGTACAAGCTGAGGAACGGCCTATACTGCCGGGATAGCTTCGGAAGCTCGCGACAAGGATTCGGAGTGGGATCGCTCTGTGGTTGAGATGAGGTTAGTCGAAGAGTTGTTTGACATTAGTCTCGAATTTAATGATGTCTTGCATTCCACATTCATTGATATGCTGGGCAACCGCGAAGATGTGGAGCAAGTTGAAGTTGACGGCGGTGACCTAATAATTTACTGGAAGCCGGATCACCTTCTTTGCGCTGACCGCGCTGCCAAGCATAGCGAAGACGAGACCGAACCAGCCCGAACAGAACAAACCAAGGTTAGTGCAAACAGATGCGGTGATGCCATATGACGACCACCGGTAAAAGTAAGCCGATCAATCGCCGCCGTTGCATCCGTTTTCACATAACCGCTACAGAAGAAGAAGCGGCACTGATTCGTGAGCGCATGGACGAGGTTGGCATCAGCAACATGGGCGCATACGCGCGCAAGATGATGATCAACGGCTGCCACATAACTCTGGACTTGAAAGATATACAAGAAATGACCGCGCAGCTTGGGCGGGTTGGAAATAATATCAATCAAATCTCTAGGCGTGCCAATGAGTCCGGCTCTATACATGCCACAGACATGGAAGATATAAAAAGGCATATGGATGAGATATGGAGCGCGGCGCGGGAAATTCTTTCACAGTTGGCGAAGATCAAGTGACGGCTTCTTGTTCTCTAATAAAATTTTGTTTGATGCTTCCCAATGGAT
>WRAA01000245.1 GCA_009780445.1 Defluviitaleaceae bacterium | reverse complement strand
GTCAGTGTCAAACTTGCGAACCACAAGGGTTCGCGGCGTTTGCCACTTCCTAGTCTAGCGAAAAAATCACTCGAAAATCCGCCGGAAGCGGGTTTTCAAACACGCCCTAAGCTCATCCCGCCGAAACTCGCCTTCAAAAAGGTTGTTGACATTTCCCCGCACAGATGATATAATCAACAACTGTGAGGCGAATTGCGGCGGAATAGCTCAGCTGGCTAGAGCATACGGTTCATACCCGTAGTGTCGGGGGTTCAAGTCCCTTTTCCGCTATACAAATCCCTTTAGAATCAGGGATTTATAGTAACAACGATGTATGAAAAACTCTTATGAAAATGCCGTGAAGCTAGATGCTTCACGGCATTTTCGTTTGCCGGAACTCCTGTCCGGACTCTTAGTAGGTGTTGATCAGCTCGGTTACGAGGCGGGTGTTGTCCCAGCGCGGGGCGTGGGTGTTTACGGCCTTGCGGACCGGCCGGGTTGTGTTGTCCACATTTGTGAAGCTGCCGCAGGTCTCGGCGAAGCTTGACGCGGGGAACACGGCATCGGCAGGGGCTTCCGGCGCGAAGAGCTGCTGCACGGCCAGGAAGTCGAGCTTGCTGAGATCGCAGCCTTCTGCGCCGCCGCCGAACATGAAGAGGCCGCGGATTGCGCCGCTTGATATGGCCTCGGCAAGTTCTTCGCGCGGCTGTATGCCAAGGTTTATCAGGCCTTGTGAGTTAGCGTCGGGCAGGAGGGCGATGATGCCGCTTCGCACGCCGCTTGCGTGGTTATGGCGGCCGGCGATATCGGCCAGAGCTTGGGCGTCCTGCGGGCTTGTCGCGCTTTGAACGTAGATGTAAACGGCCTTCTTCGCCTCGGCCGGCAAGCCGCAGGATTGCAGCTCGTCCACCGAAGTTACGCGCGCGTCGGCGATATCGTCCAGCAGGCTGTTCTCGGTGGTGACAAGCACCAGCTTCGCGCCCTTCTTCACGGCCTTCTTAATGCGCATATAGGCCACGCCGTGCTTCTCGATGATATCCTTCGGCCCCGCGGCGACGATCAGCCTGGTGTTCTCTAGTTCGTCCATCGTTGCGGTGGACGAAACGCCCTTGGTCAGGCCAAAGGAGAAGATGTGCGGGGTCTTGAGCTTGTTGAGCGCGTAGTCCTTGATCAGCGCGGCCTCCTCGTTGGTATACTTTCCGGAGACGGCCACGGCCACGCAGTCGTTCCCGTGCTGCGATTGCAGGCTCTGCAGCTTCTTGTTAGTGAATACGACGGCGTTCTCGAAGGTAACGGCTTCGCCCAAAACAAGCGGCGTGGTTGCGCGTTCCTTCTGCACAAGGTCGAAGAAGCCGAAGCGTCCGCCCTTGCAGATCAGGTATGAGTCCTGCGCGGGAACACTGCGTATGATCATGTCGCCGCCGGTGCGCAGCTCGATCTTGCAGCCGACGGAGCAGGACGGGCAGACGGTCTCCGTGCGATCCTCGCGCAGCGGCACCTGCTTGCCCAGCATCATCGTTTCGGTCAGCGCGCCCGTGGGGCAGCCAAGCACGCACTGCCCGCAGGAGATGCAGTCCGTTTCCTCCAGCGGCATCTTGAGCGCGGGCGCAACGGCGGTGTCAAGCCCGCGGCCCACAAGCCCCAGGGCGGACGCGCCCGCAACTTCGTCGCAGATACGCATACACAGGCCGCATAGGATGCACTTGCCAGAGTCGTACTTAATGTAGGGGTGTTCGTCCTTGACGATGCATACCTTGTCTGGGGATACGTCGTACTTCTCGGGCTGTACGCCGTATTCCTGGGCATAGCTGATCAGCTTGCACTCGAAAAAGTCGTGGCATCCGCACTCGAGACAGCGGTTTGCCTCGCGCACCACTTCGTCCTCCGAAAGCGGAAGGTTTACGGAGAGGAAGTCGAAGCGGCGCACTTCCGGCTTGCGGTGGTGAATGTGCATACGCGCTTCCCTTGTGATGTGCGCGAAGTCCGCCTCGGTCTTGTCGGCCTTGGAGAGGAACGGGTTCTCGTTGACCAGCTTCTCGCCCTGCAGATATCTGTTGATCATGACGGCGGCCTTCTTGGCGTGGCCGATGGCCGTAATGGCGATATCCGGCCCGTTGTTGGCGGATTCACCCACGGCGAACACCTTGTCGCAGCTGCTGAGGTATGTCTTTTCGTCGGCGGAAATCGTTCCCCACTTCGTCATATTCAGCTCTTCGAAGCCTTGCAGGGACGGCTTCTGGCCGATGGCGACGATCACCGTGTCCACCTCGATAGTCTCTTCCTTACCCTCGACGGCCACCGGGGAGCGTCTGCCGGACGCATCAGGCTCGCCAAGCTCCATGATTTGCAGGCGCATTGCCGTGACCTTGCCGTCCTTGCCCAGCACCTCGATGGGGTTGGTCAAGTTCTTGAAGATAACGCCCTCTTCCTCCGCCTCGATAATTTCGATCTCCTCGGCGGGCATCTCGTTCTTTGTGCGGCGATATATGTTGTAGACCTTGCCCGCGCCGAGCCTTACGGCTGTGCGGCACGCGTCCATGGCGGTGTTGCCGCCTCCTACGATGGCCACACTGCCGCCAAGGTCAAAGGTCTCGTTCAGCGCGACCTTCTGCAAGAAGTCGATTCCGCCGATCACGCCGTCAAGGTCTTCGCCCTTGCAGCGCAGATCAGTGCTGGCCCACGCGCCGGCGGATACCACCACCGCGTCATACTCCTTCTTGAGGTAGCCCAGCGTAAGATCCCTGCCGACCTTGATGTTGTTAAGGAAGCTTATGCCCAGACCCTCGATCGCGGCGGTCTCCGCGTCCAGAATCTTCTTGGGCAGGCGGTATTCGGGGATTCCGTAGCGCAGCATACCGCCCATTTGCGGCATGGCGTCGTAAATGGTCGCCTCATGGCCGGAGATCGCGAGAAAATAGGCGGCGCT
>WRAA01000244.1 GCA_009780445.1 Defluviitaleaceae bacterium | reverse complement strand
CGCTGATGGCCGCCTTCTGCCGCGAGTTCACAAAGATCACCATATCGTCGAAGTACGCGCCGTTGTCCGCCATTTGGCGGAACAGCCCGCTGAGGTGCGCCTTTGTAAGCGCGCCGTTGCCCGCGTCCACAACGTTAACGTCGCCGCAAGCCTCGATCAGCCCGCGGGAACGGTTGGCCGTATACACATTGCTGCGCTTATTGTACTTGCCGTTGATGAACGTGAACTCGATATCCCGCGCCATAACCTTCAGCTTGTGGGCGATCTGGAAGTCCAGCTCGCTCTCCGCCGTGTTGCCGTTTTTAAGGGTGGTGACACCGCCAAGGCGGCCGGTGTTGGACAGCCTCTGGTACGTCACCGCCACGGCCTCGTGGAAGATCTGCGTAACATTGGTCTCCTGCTCCCTGGCGATATGGGTGATGTTCGGCCCCCAGGACGCGTCGTCCTCCGAGATCTGCGGCTGGCTCGCATCGGGATAGCTAAAGCGCACCGCCGTGGGGAACTCCTCGTTGTCCGTGCGCAGCCCACCCGTAAGCCCGCCTGTCATCGACAGCAAGGGCGTGCGGCTGCTGTCCGCGCTGAACAGCTCGCCAACATACTGAACCGTGTTGAAAGAATTTGCTTCGCCTGTTTGTCTCATGAAATCTCTCCTTCAAATTGTAGTGTGTGGCTAGATCGACAGACCCAGCCTACGCGCCTTACGCTTGAGCGATACTACGGCAAGCAGGTCGCCCTTCGCGCTTGCCGCGCCGAGCTGCCTGCGATAGGCCTCCCCCTTGGTGAACGCGCCGGCCAACGGGTTAAACGCACCGCCGCCGGACTGCAGACGCGCCCCGCGAAGCTCCGGCACCTCTATCAGAACCTTGTCGATGGCTCTGTCGATAGCGTCTGCGTCAGGCTCGCCGTGTTCGTCCGTCACGCCGTCAAGGTCTGCCAGCCTGATGATGTGCCGCGCCTTCTCCGGCGGAATACCCATCAGAGCGGCGCGGCGGCCGATCTCCGTGTCCACCAGCCTTCCGCGCAAACGCTCCAAGTTCCTTACATGCGCGGCCACTTCCAGCTCCAGCTCGCCAAGCCGCTTTTCGGCACAAAAAGAGCCGCCTTCGTCAAGCGGCCTCGCCCCGGAATCCTTATTCGGTTCCAACTGCCCTTCCATACACATCTCCTTTCCTTAGAGCCTTACCCGCCGCAATCTCCTTGATAATCTCATCGGCCAGAGCGTCGTCCACACCGTCCAGGCGTTTGATGGCCTGACGCTGGCTGATGGTGGGCTTGCCGGCGGTGCGGATGTTCATGATCTGCGCACTCTCGCGCGGGTCGTCGGGCAGGCCGTCCTCCCAGATGATGTTCACCTGCGAAGGCTCCAGCTCCTGACCCCAGCCCACGCGCAAAACCTCCGACACAGCCGCCTTCAGCGCAGGGTCAAAGTTGACGCGGATGCGGTTGACCTTGGCCAGCGGCGACATCATGCGCAGGCGCAAGGCCGTGCCGCTCTCCGCCCGCCCGCCGCTCAGGTTGTTGTCAAGCAAAGTCGCGCCCGTCTCCGACAGCATGTACAGGAAGTTGACAAGCACCTCCAGCTGCTTGAAGTTAGCGTCCAGCTGCGCGTCCCACGTGATATAACGCACATCGCCGCTGCTGCCGTCCATGAACGCGTCATTCACGATGTAGTTGCCCGTTTTAAGCGTCAGCCCTCCGTTGCCGTCATCGGAAAGCGCGGAGCCGGGGCCTGTCATGGTCGGCGCGGAGTGCTTGTCCAGTATGCGCGAAATCTGCGCCAGCCGCACCTCTATCTCCGCCACAATGCTGTCGATGTCCGTAAAGTCGTCAATGCCGAAGAAGCGGTCGCTTGTCAGCACATTATGCACGGGAAGCACGGCGAAACCCTCGAAGCCCGTCAGGCTCTCCTCCTCGCTCACAAGCTCGCCAATCTCCCCGCCGCCCAGCTCGTACACCCGCGTGGAAACCTTGCCGCGCTCATGCACATGCGCCTTCAAGTACTCGCGGTCGCCGTCGGTGTAGCTCACGGCAAGCACGTGATGCGTCACATTCTTGATGTTGTCCGGGCTGACCACAGGGAACCAGCACGACGGCTGTGTGATGTCCACCACGCCAAGGCCGTCCTCGTCGCGGTACAGCAAAAACAGCCCCGTGCCGTAGCGGCTTACGTCAATGGCCACTTCATAAGCCTTGCCGGCCAGGTTCGAGTGCGCGGCAAGCTTCGCCAGCACATCCTCCGCGCCCGCCGCCGAAATGGTGGGCGCTTCGCCCAGCAGCAGATCCGCAAACTTAATGCACATCAGCTTCTGAAAGTTCACAACAAGCGGGTACGATACCACTTCCTCAAAGTTGCCGACAACCCTCTCGATCCGCCGGAACTGCTCGCGGTAAACCTCCGCGTGTTCGCCTTCGAACACCGCGCGGTTCAGAGCATACCTCTCAAGCCTCTCGGCTTCGGAAGGCGGCGGCCAAGCCCGGCCTTCCTCCAGAAAGTCTAAATTGTAGAGCATACGCCCTTTTCACCTCCCTAAATTCCTTTCACAAACTTCACCCCGCCGCCGCGCTTCTCCTTGCTAAGGTATGTTTCCATGGCGTAGCGCACGGCGTCGATGGTGTGGTTGTTCTTGTCGGGATACGCGTCGCAGACGATGCCGTTCTCGCCCACGGCATATTCATACCCGCCAAACTCGGCGGCGGCATGTGGGCAGCGCGTTGGGTCAATAACAATCCGCGCCACTTCCAGCGTCAGAAACTTCATGCCATACGCCAGCGACCCCGGCCCCTTCACCGCCTTGCGGGTGCGCACACCAAGCTCGTTAAACTCGGCGATGCTCTTAGGCTCCGCGCTGTCAGCGGTGACACTACCGCCGCCGCGCTCCAGTATCATCTCGGCCGCCGCGCGGTTGGAAAGCCCCGTGCGGCAGATCTCGTCGAAGAT
>WRAA01000243.1 GCA_009780445.1 Defluviitaleaceae bacterium | reverse complement strand
CGCCATACGTCGTCAGTGTCAAACTTGCGAACCACTGCGGGTTCGCGGCGTTTGCCACTTCCTAGTCTGGCGAAAAAATCACTCGAAAATCCGCTGGAAGCGGGTTTTCAAACACGCCCTAGCAGCGTCAGGAGAACATATGGAACGATACCTTATCATAGCCGACGATATCACCGGCAGCAACGACACCGGCGTACAGCTTAAACGCCGCGGAATCAACACCGTGGTCACGCTGGACCCCCACGCGGTTGGTGCCATGCCAATGGACCTCTTTCGAAACTGTCAAACGCCATCTTTGCGGTCAGTTTTCCGCAATGCGGCGTCGCTTCCTCCTTGCGAACCGCAAGGGTTCGCGGCGTCGTCATCTCCTAGCCTTGCGAAAAACTGCCGCGCAAATCCGGCATTTGCCGGTTTCGAAAGAGGTCCAATAAGTTATGTACTGGACACCGAAAGCCGCTCGCTGGACTGCGATGCGGCCTTTGCTGTGTTATCGCGGGCCGTGTCCAACGCAGACATACACAGCTTCGACTACGTTGTCAAGAAGGTGGACTCGACACTGCGCGGCCCCATCGCCCACGAAGTCTTGGCGGTGGACACTGCCTATGCCCCGGAGCTGGTGGTGTTCATGCCGGCTCTGCCGGATCTCGGGCGTTTGACCATGGCCGGCGTGCATGTGCTGCACGGCAAGCCTATCACAGAGACGGAATTCGCCGACGACCCCATCGCGCCGGTGCGTGAGGACAACCTAAAGAACCTTCTGCAAGCCGTATACGACGAACCCGTGACCCATGTCGGCCTTGAAGATATCGAAAGCGGCGGCATACGCCTTGACGCGGGGCGCGTGTTCACATTCGACACCATTTCAAACGCGCACATGCGCAAGGTTGTGGCCGCGGTTCTTGCCACGGGCAAGAAAACGCTGTGGGTCGGCTCCGCCGGGCTTGTGGACAACCTTGTGGAGATCCGCTGCCCCCACCGCCCCGCCGTTGCTCTCGTGTCCAGCCTAAGCGAAATCACGCGGGATCAGGTGCAGTTCGCCCGGATGCGCGGAACGGCCGCCGTGGTGATCCCCACGGAGGATATCGCGGCATACATCACAAGCGGCGGGGCGGCCGACGGCGGGATACGCGACGCCGCCCGGAAGGCCGCGCAGATCCTCGGCAACGCGTCCGACGTTATAATCCTATCCGCGCTGTCCGCCAACCGCGCCGAAATGAGCCTGATCGAAGCCGCCGCCGCCGAACGCGGGATATCCCTTGCACAGGCAAGCCGCCTGGCACTGCAATATCTTGCGCGGGTGATGTCGCAGGTGCTTGCCGCCCGGCCGGTGTCCGGCCTGTTTGTGACAGGCGGCGACACCGCCATGAGCTTGCTGGACGAACTTGGCGCGAAGGGTCTGCGCATTGTGTCGGAAGTACTCATCGGCATACCCCTGGCGCGGATCGTCGGCGGGCCTTACGATAACACCAAGATAATCACCAAGGCCGGCGCGTTCGGCCAGAGCGACGCGCTCTTCTTCTGTATGCGCAAGCTTAGGGAAGTTTCGGAGCAGGAAGTTTCAGAACAGGAAGCTCACTGACATTCGTCAGTCTTCAACTACATATATGGAGGGGTTTTAGTATGCAACTTGGAAAGGTACCTGTATGGGATACCATGAACAAGATTCCCGGCGGGCTGATGCTTGTTCCGCTGTTCATGGGTGTTCTGGTCAACACATTCGCGCCGGCCGCGCTGGACATCGGCGCGTTCACCACCGCGCTGTTCCGCAACGGCGCGCTTCCGCTTATCGGCGTGCTGCTGTTTTGCAGCGGGGCGCAGATCAATGTGCGCTCGGCCGGTATGTCGGTGTACAAGGGTTCGCTCCTCACCGCCAGCAAGGTTATCATCGGAACCGGCTCCGGCGTACTGTTCGCCAGCATATTCGGCGCGGAGACGGCTCTGCTGGGCATCACTCCCCTGGCGCTCATCAGCGCGCTGGGCAACAACAACGGCGGGCTGTACACCGCCCTCGCCGCCAAGTACGGCGATAAGTCCGACGTAGGCGGAATCGCCGTGCTGTCCTCCACGGACGGTCCCTTCTTCGAGATGATGCTCATGGGCGCGGTGGGTGTTGCCGCCATCCCCGGCATGGTGCTGTTTGCGACGATCCTGCCGATCCTGGTGGGTATGCTGCTGGGCAACCTGGACGATAAAATCCGCGACTTCCTGCGCCCCGGCATGACGATCTCCATATTCTTCTTCGCCTTCCCGCTGGGCGCGGGGCTTAGCCTTCGCACTCTGATAGTGGCCGGTGCGCCGGGCGTGCTGCTTGCCCTTCTCGCGCTGTCCACGGGCGTTATCTCCTACTTCGTCTACAAGGCCTTTGTTCCGCGCAGCAAGAGGCGCACATGCGCGGCCGGCGCGGCCGTTGGCACCACCGCCGGCAACGCAATCGCCACACCGGCGGCTATCGCGGCGGTTGACCCTTACTGGCTGCCGTTTGCCGAAGTCGCAACCGCACAGGTGGCCACGTCCATCCTTGTTACGGCCTTGCTCTGCCCGTTCCTTGTGGACTTCCTCTACAAATGGGAGGCGAAGCGCGGCCTAATCAACCACGACGTGCCGTCCGCCGACGCAATCGGTTCATAGACAACAAAAAGGAGGCAACTACATGCCGCTAGTCAAGTTCCCCTACGGAACGGATATCATCGAATACGACATTCCCGAAGCACGCTTTCGGGCGGAGCTTGTGTCGGAAATGCACCACTACAAACCCGAACTGCCGCCGCTGCAGCTTGTGGAACAAGCCTTGCAAAACCCCATCGGCACGCCAAAGCTCTCCGTAATGGCGGAGGGCAAGAAGAACGTGTTGATAATTTGCAGCGACCACACGCGCCCCGTGCCCAGCAAGGTGATTATCCCGCCGATGCTGGCGGAGATCCGTAAGGGCAGCCCTGACGCGGACATCACCCTGCTGGT
>WRAA01000242.1 GCA_009780445.1 Defluviitaleaceae bacterium | reverse complement strand
GTGCTGTACGGCAAGACGGTAAGCTCCGTCTACGACAAAGACCCGCGCCGCCACGACGATGCCCGGCGCTTCCGCACAGTGTCCTACGACACGGTGCTGCACGAAAACCTGGACGTAGCCGACATCGCCGCCCTAAGCATCACCCACGGCGAGGGTCTGGCCTCCGTGGTCTTTGGCATCGCCATCGAAGGCTCGATACTCACCGCCTGCGAAGGCACCGAGGGCCTGCAGAAAATAGGCGGAACATATATCGCAAACAACGCGCAGGATATATACTACTAAGAACCTGTGCAACAGGTTCTATCAAGAGGAGGACTAACCATGCCAAGCAGTATCGCAAGCTACGAGGACAAGATGAGCAAGAGCATCGACACGCTTAACGCGGAGCTGAACACGATCCGCGCGGGGCGCGCAAACCCCCACGTGCTGGACAGAATCACGATCGACTATTTCGGCACACAGACGCCGCTGAACCAGGTGGGCAACATCAGCGTACCGGAGGCCCGCCTCCTGCAGATCTCCCCGTGGGACAAGTCCGGCCTAAAGGCTATCGAAAAGGCCATCCAAGCCTCCGACATCGGCATCAACCCCACGAACGACGGCAACGTCATCCGCCTGGTGTTCCCGGAGCTTACGGAAGAACGCCGCAAGTCACTCACCAAGGAAGTTAAGAAGAAGGGCGACGACTTCAAGGTCGCCATACGCAACATCCGCCGCGACGGCATGGACGAACTAAAGAAGGCCGAGAAGAAGTCCGAGATCACCGAGGACGAACTCAAGAGCATGGAGGACAAGATGCAGAAGGCCACCGACAAGTTCGTAGCGCAGATAGACAAAATTATCGAGGCCAAGAACAAGGATATAATGTCGCTATAACATTGGGGAGACAACATGGGGGACATCATCATTCTTCCCGAACACATAGCCATAATCATGGACGGAAACGGAAGATGGGCGAAGAAACGCTTGCTGACCAAGACGGCCGGCCACAAGGCCGGTGCGTCCAACCTTAGAAAGCTTGCCGAGCAGGCAAACAAGGCGGGGCTGCGGTACCTAAGCGTATACGCCTTCTCCACGGAAAACTGGAAACGCCCCGCGGCGGAGGTTGAAGGTCTCATGAACCTTCTGCGCGGATACATCCAGGAATATATCGACGACACCAACAAGAACGACATGCGCGTGAGGGTCATCGGCCGCCGCGACAGGCTTGCGCTTGATCTGCGCGAAAAGATAGAGTATCTGGAGCAGCTCACAGCCGGCAAGACCGGCCTGACCCTTGTGATAGCCCTGGACTATGGCTCCCGCGACGAACTGTGGCGCGCGGCGCGAAAGTTTGCCGCCGCATGTACAAAGGGCGACATATCCGGCGATACTCTCGACGAGGACGTGTTCGCGAACTATCTCGACACCGCCGGCATCCCCGACCCCCAGCTTCTTATCCGGACATCGGGCGAACAGCGGCTAAGCAACTTTATGATGTGGCAACTTGCCTACAGCGAGCTGTACTACACCGACAAGCTCTGGCCTGACTTCGGCTTCAAGGATATGCTGGAAGCCGTACAGGCCTATCACGCGCGTGAACGCCGATTCGGAGGATAGACCTCATATGTGGGTACGCATTGCAACATCCGTAGTTGGTCTGCCGCTTATCCTCTTCATCCTGATCCACGGCGGCCTTGTCCTTCGCGCGGCTCTTGGTGTTGTGGCGGTGCTTGGCATGAACGAGCTTTACTGCGCAGTAACCGGCCGCCGAAGCCCCTGGCTGTTTGTGGCAATCTTGGCCGCGGGCATCTACTTTATCCAGCTGCCGGAGCTAACGCAGACACACGGCACGGCCTTTGCCATGCCCGCGGCGGCGGTTATGGCCTGCGGCGTGCTTGTCTGCGTGTTCTACAAACATTTTCGGATCCCGCGCGACATGCGGCTCGGCACTTCGCACACATCCAACGCCATGCTTGCGATCATCTGCTTCGTATACGTAACCTACATGCTAAGCTTTGTGTTCCTTGTGCGGGACTTTGGCGGCGGCGGGTTCTATGTGTGGCTGATATTCATTGCCGCGTGGGGCGCGGACACATGTGCCTACTTCACGGGCAAGACCCTTGGGCGGCGCAAGCTCTGCCCCACGCTCAGCCCTTCCAAGACTGTCGAAGGCGCGGTGGGCGGCGTGCTTGGCGCAGCCATCCTTGCCGTGCTGTACACCCTTGTTATGTCCGGCCGCTTCGGTTGGGACGCTTCCGCGCAGACCCTGTTCACCTACGCCGCAGTCACGGCGGTTGCGGCGGTGCTGTCCATCTTCGGCGACCTCACGGCTTCGGCCGTAAAACGCCGCGCCAATGTAAAGGACTACGGCAGCATCTTCCCCGGCCACGGCGGCGTGCTGGACCGCTTCGACAGCGTACTCTTCACCGCACCCGCAATCTACATCTTACTAAGCCACATAACTTGGCAGGTGTCATGAAAACTATAGCGATACTCGGCTCCACCGGCTCCATAGGTGTTCAGACGCTGGAGGTTGTTGACAGCCTTGGCGGCGAACAACAAGTTGCCGCGCTCACTGCACACAGCAATGCGGACACACTCTTCGGCCAGATCTTGAAGTACCGGCCGCGCCTGGCCGTAGTCACAGACCCACAGGCCTTCGAAACCCTGCGCGCCAAGCTTCGCGTCAGCTCCTGCGCAGACGTTCAGATTCTCTGCGGTGCGGAAGGCCTGCAGGAAGCGGCGACGCTTGGCGATGTCTGCGTGAACGCTCTGGTCGGCAGTGTCGGCCTGCTGCCCACCCTCGCCGCCATTGATGCCGGCAAGGACGTGGCTCTGGCCAACAAGGAAAGCATCGTCACCGCCGGCGAAATTGTGATGAACCGCGCACACAGCCGCGGCGTGCGGATAATCCCCATCGACAGCGAGCACTCCGCCGTGTTCCAATGCCTTGCGGGCAACGCCGGCAACAAGGTGCGCAGGATAATCCTCACCGCGTCGGGCG
>WRAA01000241.1 GCA_009780445.1 Defluviitaleaceae bacterium | reverse complement strand
TGACGCTTTTCGGATGTATCGCGGCGCACCAGAGTGGCCTGCCCGCTTTCGATATCCTTCGGCCCAAGTTCCAGGCGCAGGGGTACGCCCTTCATCTCGTGTTCCGCAAACTTCCAGCCCGGAGACTTATCCGACGCGTCCAGCTCTGTGCGTATGGTCTGACTAAGTTCGGCCAGCAGCTGCGAACACCTCTCCGTCACGCCTTCCTTGTGGGAGGCGATAGGGATGATGACGAGCTGGACAGGCGCGATCTTAGGCGGAAGCACAAGGCCGTTGTCATCTCCGTGAACCATGATCAGCCCGCCGATCAGCCTTGTGGATATGCCCCAGGATGTCTGATGCACGTACTGCAGCTCGTTGTTCTTGTCGGTGTACTGTATGCCGAAGGCCTGTGCGAACTTGTTCGAGAAGTTGTGGCTTGTGCCCGATTGCAGAGACTTCCCGTCGTACATCAGGCTCTCGATGGTGTATGTGGCCATTGCGCCCGCGAACTTCTCGCGCTCGGTCTTTTGCCCCTTTATCACCGGCACCGCAAGATAGTCGCGGCAGATGCTTTCGTAGAAGTCCAGTATCCTCAAGGTCTCCGTCTGCGCTTCCTCCGCCGTTGCATGGGCCGTGTGGCCTTCCTGCCACAGAAACTCGGTGTTGCGCAGGAAGGGGCGCGTGGTCTTTTCCCAGCGGCAGATGCTGCACCACTGATTGTAGAGCTTGGGCAGATCTCTGTGAGACTGGATTATCTTCGCGTAATGTTCGCAGAACAGCGTCTCGGATGTGGGGCGGATGCAGAGGCGTTCCGGAAGCTCTTCGTGGCCGCCGTGCGTCACCCATGCCACCTCCGGCGCGAAGCCCTCCACGTGATCCTTCTCCTTCTGCAAGAGGGATTCCGGTATGAACATCGGCATGTAGACGTTCTGATGCCCAGTGGCCTTGATCATCCTGTTAAACGCGTCCTGGATCATCTCCCAGACAGCATAACCAAGAGGCCTGTACACCATACAGCCCCTTACGGACGAATAGTCGGCCAGTTCGGCCTTTGTTACTATATCTGTGTACCACCGCGCGAAATCTTCGTCACGCGAGGTTATAGCGGAGACCTTTTTCTCGTTCGGCATGAAGTCCTACCTTCTCTTATGCAATTATCACATCAATTATACATATGTGACATTTTTTTGTCAAGCGTTTCACCACTTTAATTTACTATATTCTAAATGTTCACCCGTGGCGGCGAGCAGCTCTTGCTGGCGTTCTTTGGAAATCTGCATCAGCAGGCGCGTCAGCTTCTCGAAGCTTGCGGCGTTGGCGGGGGAGACGCGGGCGCGGGCGGCCGCAAGCACGGCGGCTTCACGCGCGGCATCCGTGACGGGCAGGCCGGCCGCGGCCTTCAAGCGGCCTATTCGCTGCGCCGCGTCCAGCCGCCGCTCGAACAGCCGCGCAAGCTCCGCATCCACCGCGTCTATCTCGCGGCGCAGATCCGCCAGAGCTTCGTCAACCGCGTTCACTGCCGGCCGCCCCGCTTCCGAAGAATATCTCGGCCGCCCCGGCCGCGCCAAAGCTAAGCACCGGCAGCCCGCCCGGCGCGATAAGCCCGCGAACCGCCGCCTCCTGCATAAGCTGTGTCATGGGCGGGTCGTACACCATGTCCAGCACGCATGTGCCGACGTGGTTCAGGAAGCCGAAGCTTGGGAAGCCGCCGCCGCCCCTTGTGCCCAGCGGTGTTGCGTTGACGAATATGTCGGCGCGTTCGTCGGCGAAGCGTGCCGGATCACGCGCCAGCAGGCTTATGTCGAGAGTCTCCATACACGTTCCCGGGAAGTGTTCCCACACGGCGCGGATCAGATCAGCGGCGGAAGAATCTTCCCGCGCCGCGATCGTCACGCGGCGCGCCTCGCTTGCACAGGCAAACACCGCCGCCGCACGCGCCGCACAGCCCGCCCCGGCGATCACCACGTTCCTGCCGCGAAGGCTCACCCCGGCCTGTTCAAACGCCGCGGCAATGCCCCAGATCTCCGTGTTGTGGCCTGTGAGCCGGCCTTGCTCCGCCGTCACGGCGTTCACCGCGCCGCACAGCCGGGCGTGGCGCGTAAGCTCGTCCAGATGCGGCAGGATGGCCTGTTTGTGCGGCGCGGCCACGCTAAAGCCGCGTTTGTTCCGCCGCGCATACTCCACCCAGCCCGCAAGCTGCTCCGCGCCCACGCCGGCAAGCGCATAGTTCGCCGCCCTGCCCATGCCGCGCAGAACATTGTTGAAGTGCCGCGGCGAAAGGCTCTGCGCCACAGGCATACCGATGACGGCATACTCCGCGCCAAGCAGGTTATATCTCGCCGCGAGAGCCTCCAGCACGGCGTGCAGGTGCTGCGCCTTGTCCCCGCTGTCGCCCAGCTTCACGTGCAGATCCGCGGCTTCGCGGTACAGCGGCGCCCTCTGCTCGGCCAGATCGCAGAGCCTGACCGCGCCCTGCGCCAACAGCGGCCTCTGCGCGATGTCCTCCGCCGAAATTTCCGCCAGTATGCTCACCGGATCCTTGTCCAGGAACACGATCACCCCTGTTTCGCGCAGGATGCGCACATTCTCCTTGTCCAGGACAATGCCCGCCCCCGTGGATATCACCGCGCCCCGTTGCTTTGCGGCCTCGGCAGCCGCCGCACTTTCGCGCCAGCGGAAGCCCTCTTCCCCGCAGAGCTTGAATATCTCGGCGACGCTCATTCCCTCCTGCCGGCACACGGCGGTGTCCACGTCGGCGAAGTCCAAACCCAGCCGCGTAGCCAGCTCCGCGCCAAGGCTTGTCTTGCCCGCGCCCGAAAGCCCCATCAACACAATATTCTTCACGGCAAACACTCCCACAATTCCTATAGACCTGTACGCTAACACGACAACGCCGCATTTGCGGTCAATTTTCCGTCATGCGTTGTCGCTTCCTCCTTGCGAACCTCCTAGGGCGTGTTTGAAAACCCGCTTCCAGCGGATTTTCGAGTGATTTTTTCGCCAGACTA
>WRAA01000240.1 GCA_009780445.1 Defluviitaleaceae bacterium | reverse complement strand
TTTTCCTACGCTGACGCTCCGGATGCTAGACGTGTGCCACCGGCACACAGCATTCTTGCGAACCACAAGGGTTCGCGGCGTCGGCGCTTCCTAGCCCGACGAAAAATTGTGCTCAAAAATCCGCCAGAAGCGAGTTTTCAAACACACCCTAGGAATGATTATATTCAGCAGTTACGCTATCAAGCGAAACTGCATTAATGGAGGTTTTCATGGGCGAAGTTATTGTAATAACATCCGGCAAAGGGGGCGTGGGCAAGACAACCACTTCGGCAAACCTTGGCACCGGAATTGCGGCAAGGGGCAAGAAGGTCGTAATGGTAGACGCGGATATCGGCCTGCGCAATCTGGATGTGATAATGGGGCTTGAAAACCGCATTGTGTACGACATCATAGACGTGATAGAGGGGAATTGCCGCCTCAAACAGGCTCTGATACGGGACAAGCGTCACGAAAACCTGTGCCTCCTGCCGGCGGCGCAGACCCGCGACAAAAACGCAATCAGCCCGGAGCAGATGCAGAAGCTCTGCGCGCAGTTGCAGGAAGAGTTCGACTATGTGATAATCGACTGCCCGGCGGGCATCGAACAGGGCTTCAAGAACGCCATCGCCGGGGCAGACCGCGCCATAGTTGTTACCACCCCGGAAGTGTCGGCCGTGAGAGACGCCGACCGTATCATCGGCCTGCTGGAAGCCTCGGAGCTGAAACAGCCCCTGCTGATACTCAACCGCATACGCCCGGACATGGTAAAGCGCGGCGACATGATGACGCTGGAGGATGTCACGGACATCCTGGCCATAGACGTGCTGGGCATTGTGCCGGACGACGAGAGCATTGTGGTATCGTCCAACAAGGGCGAGCCGGCCGTCATGGAGGAAAGCTCCCGCGCGGGCGCGGCCTTCCGCAACATAACAAGCCGCCTGATGGGCGAGGACGTGCCGCTGATGGATCTGGACGTGCAGACGGGCTTCCTCGACACCGTAAAAAGCTGGTTCAAGAAGAAGTAGGAGGGTGCCATGGACTTCTTTAATCTGTTTTCGAAAAAATCGCCGTCCAAGGATGTTGCGAAGGACAGGCTGAAGCTGGTGCTTATCCACGACCGCGCAAACGTATCCACACAGCTGCTGGAGATGCTCAAGACCGATATCATCAAGGTTATCGGCAACTATATGGAGATCGACGAAGCAGAGCTGGACATACAGATTTCCCAGGCCACCAATGACGGCGGGGCAAACGTACCCATGCTTGTGGCAAACATCCCGATCCTCAGCCTTAAGAAGGGTACGCGGTAGTCATGCTTAGGCGGCAGTATGCTTCATTCGACTATTATTTGCTGGCGGCTATGCTGGTGATGATGGTGTTCGGGCTGATCATGATCGGCAGTGCCACGCGCGTAAACATCATGCCGTCAGGCCCCTTTAACAACCAGCTGGTGTTCATACCGCTGGGGCTTGTGCTGTTCTTCTTTGCGGCGTTTATCGACTATCACTTCATCGCACGGTTCTATGTGATGATCTATGTGCTGTGCGTCGGCCTGCTTGTGGGCACCTTGGTGTATGGCGCGGTGTTCACGCCCGATGCGAATGTGCATCGCTGGATATTCATCGGCTCGCCGGAGAACCCCATCGTGGGTATGCAGCCCTCGGAGTTTGCCAAGGTGCTGATGATAATATTCCTTGCCAAGGTTGTGGACAAATACGGCGCGGCGATCAACAGCTTCAAGATGCTGATGTTCCTGGCCGGGTCTATCGCCGTGCCGGTGGTGCTGATAATGGTGCAGCCGTCTCTCTCGGCTTCGCTGGTGGTTCTGCTGATATGCCTTGCGGTGCTGTTCGCGGGTAATGTCGGCGGAAAGCACGCCATGTACACGATGATCCTGCTGACACCCATCGCCGCCTTCCTGGCCTATGACTTCAACCGTGAAGAACCCTTCGTCATAGGGCATCTTATCCACGACTACCAAATGCGGCGCATCGAGACCATCCTAAACCCGGAGGCCGTGGACATCGACGCACGCTTCCAGATCGAACGCTCCATGGCGGCGATCGGCTCCGGCCAGCTTCTGGGCAAGGGGCTGTACCAAGGCACAATCACCCAGACCGCCCGCCTGCCTCACGCCGAGACGGACTTCATAATATCCATCATCGGCGAGGAATTCGGCTTTGTGGGGCTTATGGCCGTGCTGGTGCTTATGCTCTTCATCATAGCGCGGTGCATGATAATCGCCGCGACCGCGCCCGACGTGCTGGGCAGGCTTATCGCCACGGGCGTGGCCATGAAGCTGGCCTTCCAGTCCTTCATAAACGTTGGCGTTGTTACGGAGCTTCTGCCCAACACCGGCGTGCCGTTCCCCTTCCTAAGCTACGGAGGATCATCATTGTGGACGAGTATTATCGCCGTGGGGCTGGCCGTGAACGTGCATATGTCCAAGAGTAAGTCCATGTTCGAATAATATCCCTAAATCAGAATAGTATATACTAACTTCGCAAAGGAGATGAAGCTGTGAACATAGCTCTGATTGCCCACGACAACAAGAAAATACTGATGGAGAACCTCTGCATTGCCTACAGATATATTCTGAACAAGCACACGCTTTACGCAACAGGCACCACCGGGCAGATTATCGAAAAGACGGCCAGCCTGAATGTTCACAAATACCTGGCCGGCCAGCTGGGCGGGGAGCATCAGCTGGGCGCGCATATCGCCCACAACGAGATAGACCTGGTGATCTTCCTGCGGGATCCTCTGGAGCCTAAGAGCTACGAGCCGGACATCAACGGCCTCCTGCGCCTGTGCGACATCCACAACATCCCCCTTGCGTCCAACCTTGCCACAGCGGAGATGCTGCTGCTTGCCATGGACAGGGGAGACCTGGATTGGCGCAACATCATCAAGTAAGAACCTGACCAGGGCAAACGCATGAAGCGTTTGCCCTTCGCGAAAATCCAAGATCGGGATTTCCGCGAGATACTGTGGGAAAGAACCTTGACCACA
>WRAA01000239.1 GCA_009780445.1 Defluviitaleaceae bacterium | reverse complement strand
GGCGATTCCCCGCCCGGTGATGCGCAGCCCCACGCGGGTCAGATCCGGTTCGCCCTTGGCCGCCAGCGCCGCCTTGCCGATAAAGTCGGGTTTGCCCATCTTCACCGCAAACTCAAGGCTGGCCTCCAGCGGGCTGATGTGTTCGTCGATCTCGTGGCCGTAAAGCGGCATTGAAGCTTCCAGCCGTAGCGTATCACGCGCGCCAAGAGCGCACGGCACGAGGCCATACTCCGCACCGGCCTCGAGAAGCTTGCGCCAAAGCGCGGGCGTGTCCTCTGCCTTGCAGTATATTTCATAGCCGAAGGAGCCTGTGTACCCCGTGCGCGACAGCAGGCACTCCAAGCCGCCAATGTTGGCCTTTTCGGTGAAGGCGAAGTACTTCTGCGGGATGTCGGCCTCCGGCGTAAGCTTGGCGACAATTTCCCGCGAACGCGGGCCTTGCAGGGCGACCTGCCCGATGCTGTCGGAAACATCTTCCGCCACGATGTCGCCGACGATGTTGCGCGTTATCCACTCAACATCCTTGGCGCGGTTGGACGCGTTCACAACCAGCCAATACCGTTCCTTGTCCAGACAATACACCAGGAAGTCGTCGATCACGCCGCCGTCGTTGTTGAGCATGGTGGTGTAGCGCGCACGCCCCACCGCCAAATTTGTGAAGTCGTTGGAACACAGGTGGTTGACACAACGCAACGCGTCGGGGCCGCTAAGCTGTACTTCGCCCATGTGCGAAACATCAAAAATACCGGCCTTCTCACGCACCGCCATGTGTTCCTCTATTATGCCGGTATACTGAATGGGCAGCAGATAGCCGCCAAACGGCACAATCTTGCCCCCCAGCTCCGTGTGTATGTCATAGAGAGGTGTCTTACGCTCCATAGCTAACATCTCCTTTTTCGTGTATCAAGATTGTGTAAAATAACGATACGCCAACAGACGCAACGTATCATTCGAAAAATATTCTACAATAAATGATACACAAAGTTCCGGTTGGTGTCAACGATAGGCAAAAGTTTAACAATATCAAGTAAGTTGGTAATATATCGGAGACCCGGGACCGGGAGGCAGCCCAAGGGAGTGCCAAAGAGCGAAGAGTATTATCCAGCCTGCAAGGAAGAAGATGTTGTACGGAAGCATAAGTGATATCGTGGTGCCTATGCCCGCGTGCTTGTTATACTTCTGCACATAGGCTATCATCATGGGGAAGAAGGGCATCAGCGGGGAGATCATGTTCGTTGTGGAGTCCGCTATCCTGTAGGCCATCTGTGTAACCTCCGGGGATATGCCCATCAGCATAAACATCGGTACGAACACGGGAGCCATAAGCGCCCACTTGGCAATGTCCAGAGCAAAGACAATGTTTATGAGAGAGGTTAGGACGATAAACGACAGAAGCAGGGCCAGCCCCTCGAAGCCTATCGCCGTCAGAAAGTTCGATCCGCTGACAGACATGATTACGCCCAGGTTGGAGTACTCAAAGTGGGCGACAAACTGCGCCGCGAAGAATATAAGCACCAGGAAGTCTACGATACCCTTTACGGACTCCGTCATCATCGCTACTATATCGTTGTCGCTGCGAATGGTTCCCGCGCCCACGCCATAGGCTATTCCGGGTATCAGGAACATAACCGTAACAAAGAACAGCAGGCCGCTCATAAACGGGGAGACAAGTATCGCGCCGGTGGCGGGGTTGCGCAGCACGGCGTTTTCCGGCAGCACCAAGGCAAGGACGACGGCAAGGTACACCGCAAACGCTGCGGCGGCCCGGCGCAGACCGCGTGCTTCGTCAGGGGTGATGTCGCCGATATCGGTGCCGCCGGCTTCCGCGCCGGAATACTTTCCAAGGCGCGGCTCCACAATCCTGTCCGTCACCCACGCGCCCAGAGCAGTTATCAGCACGGCGGAAACCATCATGAAGTACCAGTTCGCCACAGGCAGAACCTCGTAACCCGTGTCCAGTATACGCGCCGCCTGAGTGCTTATCCCGGCGAAGATGATGTCGTTGGGCGCGATAAACAAGTTGGCCGCCCACGCGCCCGACACACCCGCAAAGGACGCGGCCAGCCCGGCCAGCGGGTGGCGGCCGCACCGCAGATACAACAGCCCCGAAAGCGGCACAAGCACAACAAAACCAAACACAGAGGCCACGCTCGAGAGTATACCCAGGAACACCACCACAGGGCTTAGCAAGCCGGAGGGCGTAACCCGCGCGATCCCGCGCAGCAATGTCCTAAGCAGGCCGGACTTGTCGGCCACGGCAATGCCCAGCATCACGGTAAACACAGTGCCCACAGGAACAAAGCCCGTAAAGTTGGAGACAAAGGACGTAACCATGAAGCGCAGACCGTCGGGCGTGGCAAGGCTCATCGCGCCAAACCGCTGTTCTTCCATCGCGCCTATCTCGGCGTTGTAGGCGGCAAAGCTGACGCTGACGCCCAGCCGCGCCGTTATGTCGGATATTATAATAACGGCCAGCGAAAACAGCAGGAACACGGAAACCGGGTTGGGCAGCTTGTTGCCCGCAACCTCCACCCTGTCGAGAATCCGCAGCAGCAGACCCGGCTTCATCATGGACACAGAAGCTCCGTGATGTGGCCGTGTTCCATGCCGTGTATGTACAGCCCGATGTCGAAGCCTTCGAGTGCTTGCAGGACAGACTGCCTATCGTGCCGTATTCCCGCGAACACATCTTCCAGTGCGGACTTGTCCAGAACGCCGAAGAAGTCGCCGAAGAAGGCCGCGCTCTCGATAACCCCGTGCTTTACGCTCAGGCGCACGTCCACAAAGCCGAAGTCGAAGCGGTTGGAGTTGCTCCAGTTGTAGTTGGGCGAACGCCCGAAGTTCCACTCCCAGCTCGAATACTTCGAATCGGCAAGGGAGCGCGCCGCCGCGATATCCTGCGGGCTAAGCTCATATTCCGTGATGCCCTCCACGTTAGCCCGGAAGTACGCGCCAAGGCCGTCAAGAAACTCCTGCGCTGTCATGGGAACGGGCAGGTG
>WRAA01000238.1 GCA_009780445.1 Defluviitaleaceae bacterium | reverse complement strand
GCGAACATCTGTTCGTCACCGGACTCAACCTCGTCCACAACCTTCCTGTCGCTTGTGAGAAGCCCGGCCTTGTCCACGCAGATCACCTGCGCACAGCCGAGAAGTTCCGCTGCCGCAAGCCTTCGTGTAAGCACCTTCAGCTTGGCCATATTCAACGCACCCAGGCACATGGCCAGAGCCGCAATAATCATCATGGTCTCCGGCATGACCGCCACGGCCAGGCTCAGAGCGATCATCACCGATTCCAGCCAAACTTGCGGCGTATAGTTCCCGCCGACCCAGTGCATCAGGAACCTGTGCAGGAAGATGAAGGAGCATATCGCAAGCACGCCCAGGGTAGACATCCTCGATATGTCCGCAAGCTTGGCTTGCAGCGGGGTTCTCTCGATTGGCGCGGGTGCGGCCTTGGCGGCGGCTTCCGTTGCGGAGCCCGTGGCCGTCACAACGAAGTTGCACCGCCCGCGCTCCACCGTGGTTCCCGCGAAGCACATGTTCGAACGGGCAAACAGCGGCAGATCCTCTTCCTGCGCGGCCAATGCCTCATGAACCTTTGCGGAGGCCGTCGCCTCGCCCGTAAGCTCATATTCGCCGATGCTAAGGTCCTCGGCGTCTATAATTCGCCCGTCGGCCAGTACATTGTCTCCCGCCTTTAGCCTAACAACATCGCCCGGCACAAGCTCCTCGGCGCTTACTTCAACGACAACGCCGTCGCGCAGAACCCGCGCCTTTTGAACGACATGCTCCATGCTGCCCGCGGCGTGTGCGGCCTTGCTCTCCCACACCGTCATTCCGGCGGCCTTCGCAAGCACAAGCACCAGCACGGCGGCGGCCTCGGCCAAGCCTACGCCGTCGAGAGTTCCCGTTGCTGCGGAGATTGCCGCCGCCGCAATCAGTATCACGATCATTGGGTCGGACAAATGTCTGGCGTAAGATATGTACCATGGAACCGGTGCGTATGGAACCGGTGCGTATGGAGTTGGTGCATATGGTGAGGGCTTGTCCGCGGCGGACGGCTTGTTGGGTCCGTGTTGCGCCAAGCGTTCGCCGGCCGCCGCCCCGGTCAGACCTTCCGGCGCAGTCTCAAGCTGCGCCAAGACGTCCTCGACCTGTGTGTAGTAATGCTTCATATATGATGTCCCTCGCTTATCTGTCAGTACAGTATATGGCTTACAGTATAACACAACTAAGAACCCACGGTCAATCAGGATTCTTGCAAACCATTTCCTTGAACAGCTTTTTTAACGCTTTTTTCTCTATCCTGCTGACATAGGAGCGTGATATGCCCAGCATATCGGCTATTTCGCGCTGAGTAACCTCGTCCTGTGAGTTCAGGCCGTAACGAAGTTCTATGACTGTAACCTCGCGGCCTCGAAGTATCTTCCTCATCTTATCCTTGAGCGTCATTATCTGCATCTTCAGCCCCACTTGTTCCTCAATAGGGTTCTTATCATCAATGATCTTTCCCTCGTTAGTACAATGGGCATGTGCGCTGTGTGCCGTCCTTGAAGGTGAAGCGCGCGTCCGTAAGGTTATGCACCGATACGCTGTCTAGCAGGCCGCACCACATCCCTCTGTCGAACCGCGCCACCGGCATGTCGCGCTCTGCCAGCTTGCAAACAAACTCCGCCGCCGCCTCCGCCCGGAACATTTCCGCAAGGCCGGCGAAGATCTCGTCTGTGTCGGTCAGCACCGTGTTCACGGCGCGCACGAAGGCCTGCTTGACCATGCCTTCGTCTACATGGGGCGTAGCGCAGGCCGCAGTACCCCTGCTCCTGCCGTTACACCGGTAGACCACGCGCCGGTACTTGCTGTTGGAATGCCACACCTTCGCGCCGTAGCAAGGTTTATAGGGAAACAAAAAAACTCTCCGCTTTGAACTGCACAGAGAGCTTCTTCCGTATAATTCACTATAACCGTTCGGCTTCATTGCTGCGCCGGCGATAACAAATTTATCTTATCTCCCAGGTACGCCAAGACATCCCGATGTATATCTTCTTTCGTCTCGATCATATCCTTTATGCTTTTCCCGGACATTCTGCGTGTTTCAAGTGACTTGTAGTACGTGTTATAAAAGTCTGTGCCTATGAACCATATGTCGCATTTTGCCAAAAAGAACCTGAAGCAGACATTTCAAGAATATGTAACGACCGTGCGCTTTAACCAAGCGCTAAAGCTGCTGCTTACAACCAACATGAAGCTGACCGATATCTGCTTCGAATCCGGGTTCTCTGACCCGCGATACCTTAACAAGGCGTTTGTCAAGAGAACAGGCATGAAGCCGGAAGAATACAAGATCTGTCGCATCGTTGACGTTGAAAACAATCAAGGTCAGCGAAACCCAATCCAATCACAAATCTTCTATACCGATGAGGAAGCTCTGGACGTTTTGGACGACTTCACTCGCACAGGCTCTTGTTGACCGTAGTAGGCATTGGATCCATGCTTTCTGAAAAAATGTTTGTTCAGCAGTTTGTCCGGCATGGGTGTTCCGCCTTGAACCATGGTGAAATACGCCATTTTAGATACTTCCTCAAGCACAACGGCATTTTAAACGGCCTCGGCTGCCGTGGCTCCCCAGGTAAATGGTCCGTGATTCTTCACCAAGACAGCCGGGATGTTGTTTACTTCCGAACCCGAGAAAGCCTCCGCGATCACCAAGGCGGTGTTGGCCTCGTAGTCGCCGGTAATTTCTGCCTCACTCATATCCCGCGTACAGGGGATTGCTTCCGAAAAATGGTCCGCGTGTGTGGTGCCGAGCGGCGGAACGCTTCTGCCGATCTGCGCCATGACAGTAGCCCATGTCGAGTGCGTGTGGGCAACCGCGCCAATGTCTTGAAACGTGCGGTAGAGCTGCAGATGGGTGGCCGTGTCGGAGGACGGCTTGCGCCCACTTGCCACGACCCTCCCTTTTTTAGCCCCACAGCCATGCTGATGGACTTTAACTGAAGTGCTGTCGAGCGACATATCCTGCAAATCGGCGTCAACATTTAGGTCGGCAAATATCTTCACAAGTATACCGTTAT
>WRAA01000237.1 GCA_009780445.1 Defluviitaleaceae bacterium | reverse complement strand
TTGGTCATCCTCTACTTCGCAAGCACGTCGCGTTTAAACAAGGTTAACGACAGCGGCATCGAGCGCGAACCGCGCCGTTATATCGCGCGGGAGGCCGTGTTCACCGCGTTTCCCATAATCATCGGCGTGGCGGTGTTCTCCATCACGAACCTTATCGACACCGTGATGGTGAATACGATGCTCACTTCGCTGGGCTGGCACACGGAGGAGGTGCGCGAGGCCTTCGGCCAGCTTTCGGGCAAGTTTATGCCTCTCACCACCCTGCCCGTCGCCGTGGCCACAGCCATCGCCACAGCCGCCATACCAAGCATCGCGGGTTCGATCGCCCAGGGCGACACCGGCGCGGCCAATGTCAAGATCAACAAGGCCGTGCGCATCACCATGGTAGTGTCCATTCCGGCGGCCGTGGGCATCGGTGTGCTGGGGGATCAGATTCTGCTGCTGCTCTTCCCGGCCTTCCCCGGCGGCGGGCTGCTCCTGCGCGTGGGTGCAGTCAGCATCATATTCATGGCTATGTCGCAGATCGCCACGGGGATGCTCCAGGGCTGCGGCTACATGAAGATACCCGTCTATGCCGCGCTGACGGGCGCCGCCGTCAAGATAGTGCTGAATCTGCTGCTGCTGCCCATTCCCGCGGTCAACGTTACGGGTTCGGTAATATCCACCACCGTATGCTATGTGGTGACGGCGGGTATTAATATGTACATGCTGATGAGGATAATGGGGCCGGGGGCGCGGCTGGACGTCCGCGCGGTGTTTGTGAAGCCGCTTGCCGCATCCGCGGTGATGGCTCCCGTCTGCCTGCTGGTGTACCACGGGCTGTTTGCCGCCGCGCGAAACACCGCCGGGCTGCTGTGGGCCAACGCCGTGGCCTGTGTGCTTGCCGTGCTTGCCGGCGCGTTGGCATACTTTGTCTGCATGGCCGCGATAAGAGGCATCGACGAACAGGATATCCGTACACTCCCGATGGGTGCGCGGATTAGTGGGCTTATCGGTAAGTTTAGGAGGAATCGGGCGTGATCTTAGCCGTAAACGCAGGGAACGTGCTTGTCAGCGCGGGGGTGTACGACAGGGGCGCGCAGATCGCCAAGACGCAGATCGCAAGCCACCGGCACACCACGGGCTACGAATATTCCTATAAGTTCGAGAGCCTGTTCAGATCCGCCGGGATTTCGGCGGCCGGCATAACCGGCGCGATAGTTTCGCCGGTAAACCCGATTTGCGGCGCTGCTGTGGCGCAGGCCGTGCGCCTTGCCTGCGGCGTCACGCCGATAAAGGTGGGGCCGGGCATACGCACCGGGCTGGACATCCTGCTGAAGGACCCGGGCGGCATGGGCGCGGATCTTGTGGCCGTGTCTGTGGCCGCGCTGGACAGATACAGGCCGCCCATGGTCATCGTGTTTATCGGCGCGGCCGCCCTGGTAATTATCGCCATTAACGCGAAGGGAAAGTACCTTGGCGGAAGCATCGCGCCAAGCCCGGGGCTAGCCCTGTCCGCCCTGTGCAAACAGGCGGCATACTTGCCGGACATGGGTATCGAGCAGCCCGTGAAGCTGATCGGCTCCGATTCACGCGAGGCCATAAGCTCCGGCGTGGTGTACGGCACTGCGGCAATGGTGCGCGGAATGGTTCAAATGGTGGTTGACAAAGTTCGCGAACTATCGGATAATAGTGAAGTGCGTGTCGTGATAACGGGAAGCGCGGCACCTGATATTCTGCCGCATATCGGTTTGGAGGCGAAGTTTGACTCAGAACTGCTTCTTGACGGTCTTAACCTGCTCTATCGCAGGAATACGCAGATGGTTTAATTACTTGTTGCACCAAAAATTTATATTACGGAGGGGATGCATATGTTTAATCAGAGTTTTACTTCCTACCTGATTTTAAACGGGATCTTGCGCGAGGATCAGTCGGCCAATGTTTTAAAGATCGCAAGAGAAACACGTGTGCGCGTGGGAGTTCTTGCTGTCGAGTCCGGCCTGCTTACCGTTGAGGATGTTGAAAAAATCAACATGCTACAGTCCTCTCAAAACGCAAAGTTCGGCGATATCGCCGTGGGGCGCGGCTACATGACAAAGGATCAGTTCGATTCACTTCTGACAAAACAGCCCAAGCCGCACGTCATACTAAAGCAAATACTTACAGACAAGGCATATATGTCTGCCGAAAGGTTTGAGGATCTGATGCGCGGCTTCCAAGCGTCCCTGGGCGCGTCCGACGAAGCCTTCGCCCGCATAAAGGACAACGACGCGCAAGCCTTCGTGGAGTTTGCCGCCAAGGTTGGCGAGGACAACTTTATGCTGAACACCTTCGCGTCCCTGTTCATCTCCACGGTAACGCGCTTGGTAGACGGCGACATATTGGTAAAGGCCGCGGAAAAGCTTGATTCGGCCAAGCTGACACATTTCTTCGAACAGCCCGGGGTCGGCGGCGGCAACAGCTACAAATTCTGCTTCGGCACAAACGACGAAAAGGCCGCCCTGTGGTTCGCGGAGAAGTATTGCAGATTCAGTGTGAACGACATGGACGGCGACGGACAGGATTCTCTGAAGGAATTCTTAAACTGCGTAAGCGGCATGATGATCGGTGTGCTTTCAAATTCGGGAAAGGCCGAAATAGATATAGAGGTCGGCGAGTATTCCAAGGGCAAGGACATCAGCTATGACGCGCTGATGGTTCCGTTTGTTCTGCCGGCCGGCGAATTTTATCTTACAGTACTGTAGCAACAATAGACCTCTTTCGAAACTAGCCGACACCATCTTTGCGGCCGGTTTCACACAATGCGTCGTCGCTCTTTCCTGCGCTGACGCTTCGGATGCTGGACGTGTGCCACCGGCACACAGCATTCTTGCGTACCTTACAGGTTCGCGGCGGCGTCAGCTCCTAGGGCGTGTTTGAAAACCCGCTTTCGGCGAATTTTAGCATAATTTTTTGCCGGGCTAGGAAGCGACGACGACGCGAACCCTCGTGGTTCGCTAGGAGGAGATGACGACGCACGGCGGAAAATTTGCCGAAAATGCGCCGAAATGGGGTTTTCAAACAC
>WRAA01000236.1 GCA_009780445.1 Defluviitaleaceae bacterium | reverse complement strand
GAGCGTTCTCATCACCGTGGACTCGGTCTCGGACTTTCGGCCGACCGAGGAATTCGCAAAGATGGCGGAAGCCCTTGGCGCGAAGGTAATGGTTGCTTGGCACAGCACCCCGGTGGGCTACGGCGCGCTCACAATGCCATACCTGCCGGAACCGCTCAAGGCTTGCGTAGACAAGACCGATGTCTGGGTGGAGATGAACGACCAGTGGCTGCTCTACTCGCCGATCTGGGACGCGGCAGTGACAAACGGGCGCACCCGCCAGATAATGCTGGGTGGTCTGGGTATCGAGGTTATTGCCCGGTGCATAGGCAATGTAGACATACCCGCGCTCAAGGACTTCCAAGACGCGCTTACGGCAATGACACAACAGGCCACGAGCGTGCGCATAACCAACGCGTCCGGCACAGACGTCTCCTTCGATATGTGTAAGGTTCGCAAGGTCAACAGCGAAATGCTCGCGGATACGCCGGGGCCGCACTTTGTCATAGGCCAGATCGGCTGGTGTCCGGATGAAGAATCGATCAACGGCGTTATTGCCTTCGACGGAACGATATCCGGCGGCGGCGAGGCGGAGCTTGGTCGCCTGGAACAGCCTGTCTCCTATGTGGTGGAGAAGGGTGTTATCAAGGAGATAAAGGGCGGTTGGCAAGCCGACAAGCTGCGCAACTACTTCGAGAAGCTTAATGACCCGGAGATGTACAAGGTCGCCCACGTGTGTTATGGCGTAAACCCCGGGGCGAAGCTGGAAGGCTGTACAACAGAGGACGAGAGGGTCTGGGGCTGTACGCAGTGGGGCTTCGGCCACCAGGGACCGTCATTCACGAAGGACGGTAAGCCGCGCGCGGCAGTGAGCCATATCGACGGTATCTGCCTGGGCTCGACAGTATATCTTGATGGCGTGAAGATCCTTGACAGCGGCGTATACATAGAGCCCGGACTCAAGGAGCTTGCCGCAAAGCTGGGCAAGTAGCGGAAGGAGGGGCAGTTTATGGCGAACAAAGTTTTAAAGCTGGGTACCGATCCCTTCCCGCCGTACCAATACTACCAAGCCGACGGCACAATCGCCGGGCTGGACTACGAGTTTCTCAAGAACGTATTCGCGCAAATGGGATATGACATTGACGTAACCATCAAGGATTGGCCGGAAATTCAGCCTGTGTACGACGCGAAGGGTTACGACGCGGCGTTCCAGGTATCAAAAACTCCGGAGCGGGAGAAGAAGTTTATCTTCTCTGACATATTCCGCTATGCGGTCACAGAGGTTGTAACCGGCAAGGATGACCTTTGTATCGCCGCTCTGAAGGACATAGTCGATCGCGGCCTCACACTTGGGGTCATGGCGGGATACACCAATGGCGACGAGATCGACGCGATACCCGCCGAGTACAAGAAGGGCTACCCCACAACCTTGGCCTTGATCGAAGGGATTAGCAAGCGTGAGGTTGATGCGGGTGTGGTTGATCAGGGTGTCAAGGAATACCAGGCCAAGCTCCTGGGCGCAGAGAACCTTCGCGTTCTGGATAAGTTCACCTTCAAGCGCGCGATGCACGTCATATTCCACGACAACGCCCTGTGCGCCGAGTTTAACCGCGCGTTGGCGCAAAGATAAAGGGGGAGCAACATGGCAAAGACTGTACTGAGGAACGAAACCGATGTGCGCGACTTCATCAGAGGCTGTACCTTGATGGGTACCGGAGGCGGCGGCCTGGAGGAAAACGGTGTGCAATCACTCATGAGCGAGCTGAACGCCGGCAAGGAAGTTGGCTGGATTGACGTAGCGGACATAGCCGACGATGCCGTCACAGCCTGCCCATTCCTCATGGGTTCTATCGCTCCTCACACGCCCGAGCTTGTTGCCGAAATGAACTCGTACGGCATGAACGGGGAGACTTCCATCTACACAGAAAAAGAGAGGATAGCCCGCTCCATAACAGAGCTTGAGGAGTACACGGGCAAGAAGATCGAGGCTGTAGTGCCTATTGAGCTTGGCGGAGCCGCAACGGCCGGCTGTATCGCGGCGGGGCTTGTGCATGGGATACCCACGGTGGACGGTGACTATACCGGGCGCGCAATCCCCGAGATTCACCAGACCACGCCATATCTGCACGGCATGAAGCTCTGGCCGATAACCGCGGTTGACGAGTTCGGAAATGTCAGCATTATCAAGGATGCCATGAACCACCGCGTGAGCGAGAAGCTGGGCAAGAAGGTCAGCGAGGTCTGCTACGGCCTTACCGGCGACACAGGCTTCCTGTTTAGCGGAAAGCAGACGAAGGACACCGCCCTGCGCGGCACCCTCACGATGTGCCTGGAGCTTGGCCGGCTGATCCGCGAGGCCAATGAGCAGGGCAAGGACCCCGTGGCGAAACTTGCCAAGGAGCTTGGAGCGTGGAGCATCGTACAAGGCACACTGACCAAGAAGGAGACCGAGAACAAGCAGGGCTACTACTGGGGCTACCACACTGTCACCGGCAGCGGCGAATACGAGGGCAAGACAGCCAAGGTGTGGTTCAAGAACGAACACCATATCTGCTGGCTGAACGATGCCGTCGTGGCGACAAGCCCTGACATTATCGTCCTGATCGACAAGAACACGGCAATGCCCTACACCAACCCGGTGTTGGCGGAAGGCATGGAGATCGCGGTGCTTGGCCTCAAGGCTGTTGACATCTTTCGTTCAGAAAAGGGCGTCAGCGTGCTGGGGCCACGATACTTCGGGTTCGACATAGACTACGTTCCGATCGAAGAGAGGATGAAATAATTTGCGGGGCGTGTTGCCGTTAACAGAAATGCGCGTTAGCGGCAACACGCCTTATAGCTGTTCCGGTTGAAAACCATCCCATCAGACTTGTCTTTTTCGCGTATGGCGTCGTCAACTTTTCCTGCGCTGACGCTCCGGATGCTGAACGTGTGCCACCGGCACACAGCATTCTAGCGTGCCTAATGGGCACGCGTCGTTGTCGTTTCCTAGGGCGTGTTTGAAAACCCGCTTCCAGCGGATTTTCGAGTGATTTTTTCGCCAGACTAGGAAGTGGCAAACGCCGCGAACCCGCAGTGGTTCGCAAGTTTGACACTGACGACGTATGGCG
>WRAA01000235.1 GCA_009780445.1 Defluviitaleaceae bacterium | reverse complement strand
GCGTGTTTGAAAACCCCATTCCGGCGTATTTTCGGTGCTTTTTCCGCCATACGTCGTCAGTGTCAAACTTGCGAACCACAAGGGTTCGCGGCGTTTGCCACTTCCTAGTCTAGCGAAAAAATCTCTCGAAAATCCGCCGGAAGCGGGTTTTCAAACACGCCCTAGGAGCTGACGACGCATTGCGGAAAACTGACCGCAAAGATGGCGTTCGATAATTTCGCAAGAGGTCTATTAACGGGGCGTTGCCATGTAAGATATGGCAACGCCCCGTCTGTGTATCTACATCTTCACGTCATACCCGAAGTAACGAGCCGCGTTGCGGTAGGAGATGTTCCGGGCGATCTCCCCCAGGGTGCGGATATCGCGCGGGTATTCGCCGTTTTCGGCCAAGGTGCCGAGGATGTTGCAGAGGATCCGGCGGAAGTATTCGTGGCGGGTGTAGGAGAGGAAGGAACGGGAATCCGTCAGCATCCCGATAAACGCGCCAAGCACGCCGCCATTCGCAAGGGTAAGGATCTGCTTCTCCATGCCGGTCTTGGTGTCGTTGAACCACCATGCCGAGCCGTGCTGAACCTTGCCAAACGCGCCGCCGCCCTGGAACGCGCCTATCAGCGACACAAGCATCGCGTCGTCATTGGGGTTGAGGGAATAGAGGATGGTGCGGGGCAGCTTGCCGTCCAGTTCAAGCGCGTTCAGGAATGCGGAGACGGTACGGGAACATTCGCGCGTGCTGATAGCGTCGAAACCTGTGTCGGGGCCAAGCTTGACCAGTTTCGCCGCATTGTTGTTGCGCATTGCGCCGTAGTGCAGCTGCATTACCCAACCCAGCCGCGCAAATTCGCGCCCGAAGAAGAGCATCAAGTCTGTCTTGAACACTTCGGCCTCGGCTTCGCTCACATCTTCGCCGCGCAGGCCGCGTGCGAAGATGCTTTCGAGAACGGCGGGGTCGTCCGTTGTGCGAAACGGCACGTAGTCCAGCCCATGGTCGGACGCGCGGCAGCCCATGTCGTTGAAGAACTCGATACGGCTAAGCAGGGCGGCCTTGAGATCCGCCACGGTAGCGATGCCGGTCTGCGCGGCTTCGCCAAGCTTTGCCAGATATTCGGCGAAGCCGGGTTTGTCGATGTTGATGGCCTTGTCCGGGCGGAATGTGGGCGACACGATTACGCTGTTTGTCGTATCGTCGCGCAGAGCCTTGTGGTGGCGCAGGTCGTCGATGGGGTCGTCCGTCGTGCCGATGGCCTGTACGTTGGATCTCTCGATGATGCCGCGCACGCGGAAGCTATCCTCCGCCAGTTTCCTGCCCGTCAGATCCCAGACCTCCTGCGCGGTCTCGCCGCTTATCACGGTGTCGCAGCCGAAGTATCGGCGAAGCTCCAGGTGCGTCCAGTGGTGGATCGGGTTGCCGACGCACAGCGGCAGGGTCTCTGCAAACTTCTGGAACTTCTCGCGGTCGGGCGCGTCGCCCGTGATAAAGTGTTCGTCCACTCCCACGGAGCGGATCAGCCGCCACTTGTAATGATCCCCGCCAAGCCACGCACGCGTGATGTTGTCGAACTTCCGGTTCTCCATAATCTCCGCGGGGTTGATGTGGCAGTGGTAGTCTATTATCGGCATGTCCGCCGCATATCCGTGGTACAGCTCCTTCGCCGTGTCGTTATACAGCAGGAAGTCCTTGTCCATAAAATCGCGCATGTCTACGCCCTCCGTAATGTTTTAATGTGTGTCCTGTAACAACTTATTCGCCGATGATCTTGATAAGCAGGCGTTTGTCCCGCTTGCCGTCGAACTCCCCGTAGAAGATCGCCTCCCACGTGCCGAGATCCAGCTTGCCCCCGGTGACTGCAACAACGGCTTCGCGCCCCATGATGCTGCGCTTTAGGTGCGCGTCGGCGTTGTCCTCGTATCCGTTGTGGGCGTAGCGGCTGTGAGGTTTTTCGGGGGCGAGGGTCTCGAGCCATTTCTCCATGTCTTGGTGGAGGCCGCTTTCGTTGTCGTTTATGAAGATGCTGGAGGTGATGTGCATGGAGTTCACGAGGCACAGGCCCTCCCGTATGCCGCTTTCGGCCACGGCGGCCGCCACATCCCGCGTGATGTTCACGAAGGCGCGGCGGCTGTTCGTGTGTTGCGTCAAAACTTTGCGAAAAGATTTCATGGCGTTCCCTCCAGGTCTGATTTCAGCTGCGACATTCGCCGCCGCAGCAGCGGGTGGACGGCGTGGGGGTTCAGCTCGCACAGCGGCTCCAGCACGAACATCCTCTCGTGCAGATGCGGGTGCGGCAGGGTGATAAACGCGTCCTCCGTCACAAGGTCGTCATAGGTCAGCACGTCTATGTCGATCACCCGCGGCCCCCATCGTTCGTGCCGTTCGCGCCCAAGAGCGGCCTCCACACCCAGCAAGTGCGACATCAGCTCGCGCGGGCTAAGCGTCGTCTCGATCTCGACCACGCAGTTCTGATAGTCGTCCTGCGCTATGTCGCTCACCGGCTTTGTTGTGTAATACGCGGAACAGCGCAGCACACGCAGATTCTCCGCCGCCATACCCGCGATAGCCGCGTCCAGCATCGCCCGCGGCTCGCCCATGTTCGCGCCCAGCCCAAGGTAGGCCCGGACGCGCCGCCGCGTGATCCGCACGGACAAGTTCCGCACGCCCTGCCCTATCGGCGCCCAAGGCTTCTCCACCACTACGGTGATCTCCCGCACCGGGGCATACTTGCCCAGCACACAGCCTGCCACGCGCTCCGCACAAGTCTCGATAAGGTCATACGTCTCGCCCGCGACAATGCCCGTGATATCCGCGCACACCTCGGCGTAACTCACGGTCTGCGCAACATCATCCGTAACCCCGGCGCGGCGCAGATCCAGCGAAAGCTCGGCACAGACAACAAACTTCTGCCCCAACACCTTCTCCGCCTCCAGCACGCCGTGGTTCGAAAATATCTCCAGCCCGTCAATGCAAATCTTGTCCGAATAGCCATTCAACTTGAAAACACTCCAATCAAACTTGTCTTTTTGCGCAATTGCGTCGTCATTCTACCTTCGCTGACGCTCCGGATGCTGAACGTGTGCCGCCGGCACACAGCATTCTAGCGT
>WRAA01000234.1 GCA_009780445.1 Defluviitaleaceae bacterium | reverse complement strand
TTCGTCCGCGCCTATCGTCATGCCCTCCATGCTACATACCCATGGACGACCATAACATCTCGATCTGCTGGTTGCTGCGCATAACGGCCTGTTCCATTGCGGCGAACCGCGCGAAGTGCATGTTTTCGCGGCGTATGAGGACCTGGTTCATCCGTTCGATATTCGCGTCCATTGCCTGTATGCGGCTTAGCATCTGGTTCTGGGTGATGTGTTCCGGCCGGCCGGCAAGCTGAACCAATCTGCCGCTTGTACCGAATGTATAGTGGTTGATGATGTCGTTGAGGCGTTCCGATATGCCGCCCGTGGCCATACGCATGGGAAGGTTCGATTCTGTGCGCATACCGTCCGGCCTTCTTGTGAAGAGCTGTGCTACGTCGTCCGCGCGGTTTTCCAGCGCGTGGCGCAGTCTCTCTTCGTCTATCTGCATCTCGCCTTCGCGGTTGAAGGTTATGCCGATCTGGAACAGGGCGATGTTCTCTCCGTTCTCGAGCTGTACCGGCCTGAACATCTCCCGGCGCATGAGATCCATCATCTCGCGCAGTATCGGCTCGCGGTGCAGGATACCCCTGCGCGCCTGCTCTTCCCAGTCGCGGATTTCGCTCTCGCTCATCTCCCTGCGCTGTTCGGTTGTCAGCGGCTCGTAGAACTGGAAGCGCGAACCCGGCACCCTTGCGCGCGGCGTATTAAACATCGTCCGCATCTCGTTAAACAGGTTGTTATACGATTCCACAAACTCGCGAATACTCTCCATGGGGCGAGCCGTGTCGCGCTGTACGTTTATCATTATCTCGCCGGTGCCGGTTATCCCGCCGGCGGCGTTGTATGTGTTTGTTGTCGAATTTAGGCGTATCTCCAGCCCTTCGAAGTTGAAGAAGTTGGTGGAACGCGCGATCTCGTGCCTGCGCCCCTGCATGTCGTGGATCACCACTTCGGCATTCACGCCTATTCTGCGCTCTATGTCCGCCGGGTTGCTCATGCCGAACACGCCGACCAGCGCGTTCCTGCTTGCGTTTGCGTCATGCCTGTCGGCGGCGGGTGTGGCCGCGTTGGTGATGCTAAGGCGGCCTTCCTGCCCCGTGCTGGTGGAGGTCAGCGCGAACTCACCCCTGATGTTGTCGAACACAAGGTTTGCCTGGCCTGTGCCGGCGATCGCGCTCTGGAACTGCGCTACGGTCATCCCTTCGTGGAAGAACACGTTACTGCCGTTTATTTGGAACACGTGCCAATTCGGCGGCGTTGTGCCGGGCGGTGTGGTTGGCGGCGTGGTGCCCGGCGGTATCGCGTTTGCCGGGCTGAACAGCCCGTCTCCGAACACTTCCCTCACGTTGCGGCTTGTGTCCATCCTAGACGATTGGCCGCTTGTAAAGCCCATGTCTACCAAGACGGTAGACATACGCCACGGCAACCCGCCCACGGGTTCGCCGCGGTTAAGACCTTGCAGCAGCCCGCCGCCGACAGCGCCTGCCCCCGCCGTATCGGAGATCGTCACAGCCTCTGTGCCGGTGAACACCATCTGCAACACCTGTGTCTGCACGGTCTGCCCTGTGGGCAGGTGCATATTAAACCTCACGCCTTCTACGCCGGCTTCGTACAGCGCGCTGTTAAGAGCGGCGGTGAGCTGGGACGTGTTGTTGATGCCGTTTATCACGGTGTCGGAAAGACGTACATCCACGCCGTTCACATTAAAGCCTGCCCCGCGCAGATGGTTGCGCGTAGCCGCGATGTTGTTCGCGTTCCAGTTTACGTCGCCGAAGGTTCCCAGGTTGCGGGTGGTGTTCGGACGCAAACCGCCGTTCGCGCCAGCTGTGAGCGTCGCCGTGTGCCCCTGCTCTACGTCGAGGGTTATGTTGTTGCCGCTTATCACAAAGCTGACGAAATGCGGTTCTGTGGTGGTTGTATTTGTGCCGAAGAGATCTCTAAGCTGGTTGTTCAGCAGCGTCTGCGCCGCTGCGTCCGCGTCCGCGGGGGGTTCGCTTGCCCACGCGCCGGTGCGGTTGAGCGCGGCAGCGATCTCCGACGTGATCGTAACGGTTCTGGCCGTTCCGTTGTCCACCTGCACGTTAAACGTATCGCCCGTGAAGAACTGCGCCCCTTCCGCCCGCGTACCGGAAAGGTTCTGACCCATGCTGAACGTGAAGGTGTCGGCGGAGGCTATTTGGTTGACAGACATGCGCATGTTGCCCGCCTGCGCCGAGGATGTGGCCGTGATGTTTGCGGCATTGGTGGCCGCGCCGTTCATGGTCTGGTTCACATTCAGGCCGAAGAAGGTGGACGAGAAGAGCATGTTGTTGGGGTTTAGCATGTCGAAGTGGCGGCGTTGCAGCTGCTGCATCTGCGAAGCCACGTTCTGCAGAGCATCCTGCTGCCACGTCAGCCGCGATCTGCGCTGGTGCAGACGATCCAGCCGTATGCTCTCCGCGCGCATCATCTGCGTCACCATCGTATTTACATCTATGCCGCTGAAACCATTAAACCTAAGTTGATTGGTAAACATTGCAATCCTCCTCGTTGTATGCTAGAATTTGATCATACAATTCTTTAGAACCTGTATTCAATAATTTTAATGCCGCATTGGTGCGGATTGGCGTTGTTGCGGCCTTGCAGCGGCGACGACGCGTATCTTGGTTGCAAAGGCGAGCAGTTCGACGATAGTCGAACGACCAGCCCGTGCGATCCGCTAGGAGCCGCTGCAAGGCCGCAACAGCGTCAAGCCGTGCCAAGGTGGCGTTGAATTATTGAATGCAAGTTCTTAATGATTATCGGCACAAACAGCACCTTAGTTAAGTGCTTTGTAACTATTTCTCCAAAAACTTAATATGCTATGAAGATATGCTACACCCATTATACCGGAGGTGCTGTATGAAAATCAACCCCTCACCCTTTATTTACGACACGCGGGCTGTTTCCCAGCGGCAATTTGACGAACACATGAAACTCTACAAGGGTTATGTAGACAAGACAAACAGCATCGGCTCCGATCTGGACCAGCATCAGGACCGCGCAAGCACCAACGCCACCTATTCGCGCTACCGCGGCCTGAAAGTCGCCGAGACCTTCGCGCTCTCCGGCGTTATCCTGCACGAAATGTACTTCCAGAACATGAGC
>WRAA01000233.1 GCA_009780445.1 Defluviitaleaceae bacterium | reverse complement strand
GGCGCGAGGTGTCCGGCGTTTGGCGGAGCGTCCATCTCGTAGATCTCGTAGTTGCGGGGGTCGCCGCCGGCTATCTGCGCTTCCAGCGCTTCGCCGTCCCGGTACATGCCGCGCATGTCCGACAAACGGCGTTTGGACGATACCGCCGCGGAGGACAGCCCGTTCGTCAGGCTAAAGTCCGCCACAAAGCCGGTTTCCCAGTTGAATGTCATTGTGCCGCTCCTTTCGCAATTTCGCCCAGCTTGCCAAGCAACTCGCCCTCGATGGGTATGCCGAACACTTCTGATATAACCTGTGTCCAGCCGTGCAGGAAGTACGTCCAACCGTCCTCCACGTGCAGGCCGCTCCCCCGCGCCTTCGCCAGAGCCTGTTCCTTGAAGATGAGGTCTCCGCGGTAGTTGATCTCCCACACGAGGCTGTTTTGCGGGTAGCGCACGTTGTCGGTTGTGGGCGAGCCGGGCGCGTCCTTGCCCAGCCCCGTGGCGTTCACCACCAGGGAATAGGGCGGCAGAGCCGCGATAACCGCGTCGTTGTCCGCGGGTTCCGGGCAGTGGGTATATTCCATGGGTATACGGCGGGCGACATGCTCCAGATGTTTGCGGGCAGACTCCAGCCGCGGCGTACTGCGGTTGCAGATAGTTATTTTGCGCGGCACGTTGTCGCCCCATTGTTCCTGCGCGAAGTACAGCGACATCGCAAGGGAGCTTCCGCCGGCTCCCAGCAGGGCGGCCTCTCCGCCGTGGTCGCGCCAGAAGTTCGGCGGCACAAAGCTCTCCAGAGCAAGGCCGCTCGAAATCGGATCCTTTGCGTGTGCGCACAGCAGGCCGTCCTTCTTCGAGAGGCACGAGACTTCGCCAAGGGTTTCGGCAAAGGGGTCTATGTAGCCGAACATGTCGCGGCAAGCGCTAAACAGGTCGATCTTGTGCGTAGTGACCAACGCGCCCAGCGAAAGCCGGTCACCCCGTATGAACTCGACAACCCTGCGGTATTCCTCCGCCGGCGCGTGCGGGGCTATGTCCACGCCGCAGATCGCCGTATCCGCAAGCCCCAGAGCCTCGGCCCATTTGGGGAACACCTTCATGATAGACGAAGCCCCGGTCGTCACGCCAATAAAGTACAGCGTAGGCCTTGATGCCGGAAGCATACGTTTCCTCCTCCGATAAGTTTAACGTGAGTATAGTTTAAGGGGCTTGCTTTGTCAAGCGCGGTAGTGTACAATTCATAAGAGGGGAGGGTGTTCGGGATGATACAGCCCGTGAAGAGCGGCGAGGCTCTGATGTGCGAGATAGAACAGGCGCGGCCGGGCCAGGGCGCGGCCATATGGTGGCTGGGTCAGAGCGGCTTCGCCATAAAGTCCGGCGGCACCACCGCCTACATAGACCTATACCTTTCCGACCTGCTTGCGGACAAATACCGCGAAACGGCAACCCCGCACGAGCGTCTGTGCGCGGCTCCCATCAGCGGGGGCGGCATACGCGGCGCGGACATCGTGCTAAGCACGCACAGGCACTCCGACCACATGGACAGGCCAACGCTTGTGCCTCTTCTGGCGAACAATCCGGGTGCGCGCTACATCTTCCCCGCGGCAGACCTGGGGTATGTAACGTCATGGGGAATTGACCGCGCCGCGCTCCTGCCGGCCGCAGTCGGCAAAGCCGTGAGAATCGGCGACATCGAGGTTGTGCCGCTTCCCGCGAAGCATGAAAGCTTCAGCCGCGGCGAGGACGGCGGTTATCCCTACATGTCCTACATCATCAAGGCCGGCGCGGTAACCGTCTATCATTCGGGCGACAGCATCCCGTATCCCGGACTGGTGCAGTCCTTGGCGGATCACGGCGCGAACGTCCTGCTCCTGCCGATAAACGGGCGAAGCAACGCCCTGCGTGCCAAGGGCATAGCCGGCAACTTCACCATGCACGAAGCCCTCTGCCTTGCGGAACTCTCTGGAGCCGCAACGCTCATCCCCCACCACTACGACATGTTCGCCTTCAACACCGCAAACATCGCCGAGTTCGCAGAACTTGCGGCAGAGCTGTACCCAAACCTGCACTGCCACATACTCAACTGCGCAGAGATGAAGCTGTTCTAGGCCGCAATTCTTAGCAAGCAGGGTATTTCAGAAGAAAAGCTAAACGTGAAGCCAAGCGTCTTGAAAGGGTTAAAGAGAACAATTTTAACCTTGTTATAGACCCTGATAGGCTTTATAAAGCAGCAAAAGATTCTCGCCGTGGTGTTATGTGGAAAGCAAGCGTACAGAGATGTTGGATGATCAGATGCTTCCGGCGTTCCGCTTGCTATATCGATAAGGTTATCCAATAACGGCGCAGCTATTTTTTTATCTATCATAATCAAAACACATCTCCATTTTCCACTCTTTGCAAAAATCCACCAATATTGTAATACGGTATCTCCGCACCATATTGCGGAATTTCCGTATCGTCCCCGCGATATAATACCGCACGCTGCTTTCGGCTGCATTCTTGGCATCGGCATACAATTTATTTGGCAAAAGCATATTCAAAGCTGTGTCGTTCTTTTTCATATGAAGCACCACGGTTGCATAGGCGACCAGTCACCTTTATATGTAGTAATTTACTACAGGTTTTCTATGTTGTCAAAATGGAAATTTACTTGGCTGCATTTTGTGTTTGTCTGAATAATTTCTTCTTGTAATTCCTCATTGTTTCGGCTACAATATAATTATAGTTATGAATTGGACGAAAGGAGATTTGGATATGTATATTAAACGACACATAGAGGATGTATTGAAGTCAGCCATTAACGAGAAAGGTGCGCTTTGCGTGACCGGAGCAAGGCAGGTTGGAAAATCGACTGTCCTTAAAGCCCTATTTACAGGCCATAAAGAGTTGACTTTAGACGAAAGCAGGTTGTTAAGAATTGCGGTTGAGCATCCCGAGGAGTTTTTTGTACAGTTTGAGCCGCCCGTTTTTATTGACGAAATTCAATATGCTCCTACGCTTTTTCCGTATATTAAAATTCACATTGACAAAACAGGAGAAAAAGGAGCTTTTTTACTTTCAGGCTCACAGCGTTATGAAATGATGCAGGGGGTGACCGAGAGTTTGGCGGGGCGAACCAACTTAATAGACCTCTAT
>WRAA01000232.1 GCA_009780445.1 Defluviitaleaceae bacterium | reverse complement strand
CCGCACCGCCGCAGACAGCCCCGGCACCGCCGCAACCGGCACCCGCACCGCCAAGCACCGGCGAGATCCGCGTGACGATCGCGGGTCAGCCCGTGACCTTCGCCGACCAGGGGCCGGCCATTGTTGACGGCAGAACGCTTGTGCCGGTCCGCGATGTGTTCGAGGCTCTGGACTTCACCGTGGAGTGGCACCCCGACGCGCAGGAGATATGGCTGACGAGCTACAACGGCCTGTCCATGCTGATACTCACCATTGGCGCGGACACCTTCCTTGCCCTCATCGGCTCCGGCTCCTACGGCGAACACATCGAGCTGGACGTACCCGCGCAGGTTATCAACGGCCGCACGATGCTGCCGCTGCGCGCGGTGATGGAGAGCATCGGCTGGAGTGTCGGCTGGGACGAAACCACACGAACCGTCTTGCTCGAGACAATGACGCACCGATGAAATTCCTGCCCGTAACACCCGAAGAATGCGGCAACGCCGAAGTGGACTTTGTGCTTGTGACGGGCGACGCGTATGTGGATCACCCGTCCTTCGGCGCGAGCATCATCGGCCGTTTGCTGGAGGCGCACGGATATAGCGTGGCCGTCCTTGCCCAGCCGGACTGGCGCACGGCGGGCGACTTTACGCGCTTCGGCCGCCCGCGCCTTGCCTTCCTTGTGACAGGCGGCAATATAGATTCCATGGTGAACCACTATTCCGTGTCTCTGCACAAGCGTAAGGCCGACGCCTATTCGCCCGGCGGCAGGCTTGGCAAACGCCCCAACCGCGCAACGATAGTCTACTGCAACAAGATCCGCGAAGCCTACAGGGACGCGGCCATCGTGATAGGCGGAATCGAAGCCAGCCTGCGCCGCCTTGCCCACTACGATTACTGGGACAACGCCGTGCGGCGTTCCATCCTGCTGGATTCCTCCGCCGATCTGCTGGTGTATGGCATGGGGGAGAGGCAGATCGTGGAGATTGCCGAAGCACTGGCCGGCGGGCTGGGTGTGCAGCACCTCACATACCTGCCCGGCACGGTGTTCAAGACAAAGGACATATCCTTCCTGGACGACCCTGTGATCCTGCCGCCATTTCGGGCGGTGAAGGAACCCGCGGGCGTCTCGCGAAAGGCCTATGCGGAAAGCTTCATGTTGCAGTACCGCAACACCGACCACCTCTTTGCAAGAACCCTTGCGGAGGACTACGGCACGGTGTACGTGGTGCAGAACAAACCCGCCGCGCCGCTGACAACGCAGGAGCTGGACAGGATCTACGCCCTGCCGTATGCCCGCGCGTGCCACCCGATGTATGGCGCGGAAGGCGTGCCGGCTATAGACGAAGTGAAGTTCAGCATCACGAGCAACCGCGGCTGCTTCGGCAGCTGCAATTTCTGTGCCCTCACGTTCCACCAGGGCAGGGTAGTGCAGGCGCGCAGCCACAAGTCAATCATCAGCGAAGCCGCGGGCTTCACCCACGACCCGGACTTCAAGGGTTACATCCACGACGTAGGCGGCCCCACCGCAAACTTCCGGAACCCGTCCTGCGACAGATGGCAGCGCGAAAGCCCCGCGCCCTGCAACAGGCAGTGCCTCACGCCGAAACCCTGCAAGAACCTGCACTGCGACCATACGGGCTACATACAGCTCCTTCGCGCCCTGCGCGAGATCCCGAAGGTCAAGAAGGTCTTTATACGCTCCGGCATACGCTACGACTATATGCTGCACGACCCGCAGGGCGGCGAATTCCTGCGCGAGCTGTGCGCGCACCACATCAGCGGCCGCCTGAAGGTGGCTCCGGAGCATGTTTCCGACAAGGTGCTGTCCCACATGGGCAAGCCCGGCTTTGACGTATACAAAAAATTCGCCTCAAGGTTCGAGGCGATGAACAATAAGCTGGGCAAGGAGCAGTACCTTGTGCCGTACCTGATATCAAGCCACCCGGGCTGTACACTTGACGATGCTGTACAGCTTGCCGAATATCTGCAGAGCATCAACTTCCGGCCGGAACAGGTGCAGGACTTCTACCCGACGCCCGGCACCTACTCCACGTGTATGTATTATTGCGAACTGGATCCTCGCACCATGCAGAAGGTCTACGTACCCAAGAGCCGGCGCGACAAGACTGCGCAGCGCGCCCTGATGCAGTACAGAAACCCCGCGAACTACGAGATCGTAAAGAACGCCCTGATCAAGGCAGGGCGCAAGGATCTTATCGGCCACGACCCTAAGGCTCTGATCCGCCCGCGTTATCCCTCGAAGAGAAAGTGAGCCGCGTCTAAACCTTTAGGCTCTTTTCGACGGAACACATCCGATGGGTGCAGCTCTCCATATCAAGGAAGGCGAAAAACTCGTGAGCCACGGGGCTGTGCTGGCCTGCGGTCTCGCCGTTTTTTGCGTCCTCCGCTGTCTCCCACTTCACCACGTCGATCCATGTGTCGCCGTCGCGGAGCATTTCCCAAGAAATAAAGCCCTTCTGCACCGACACTACTTCCTTGCAGCATTTTTCCGCCGCGGCCAAAAAATCCTCGACCGATACACCGCTCTTGAGATTGTACGAGATAATCCATGTTGTACCCGACATACTACATTCCTCTTTTCTTTAGCATAGTCTCTGAGAGGCTAACGCACTCCCAGCAGTTTCCTGATCACAAAGCCCAGCACCTTGGGCAGTCGAATAACCCTAAACTTCAAGCTGCGCACCCCCTACAGAAATACCATCCAGAAACCGGCGACGATTATCAGCGAAGCCGCGACAAACGCCCACGCGTTGAGCATAAGCCCAAGAGCCATGCCCATGCCGAACGTAAGCAGGACAAGCCCGCCTATCCTGCGCCGCCTGCGGTTGTATATCTTCATGCCCTTCATGCTTAACCCTCCTGAACGACAAACGCAAGGAGCGTTTGTCGTTCGCCTAAAACTTCGTTTTAGGCGAGACGCTGTGTGAAAGTTCACAAAGTTCCTTACGAAACTTTGTGAACTTCTGCGACGCTACAACCGCACGCTTTAGCGATTGTTACTTCGCGCTTTTGTCGTGAGTCCTCATATTGTACATTATGCGGGAGGGGCTAAAGTGTGCGTGTATTATAGCTGTTCCGGTTGAAAACCATCCCATCAGGCTTGTCTTTTTCGCGTATGGCGTCGTCAACTTTTCCTGCGCTG
>WRAA01000231.1 GCA_009780445.1 Defluviitaleaceae bacterium | reverse complement strand
CATTTGCGGCGGCGTGTACGCCGCAAATGCGAACCTTGACCGCCTTTGTGGTCAAGGTTCTTTCGCACAGTAGCTCGCGAAAATCCCGCTCTTGGATTTTCGCGAAGGGCAAACGCTTCATGCATTTGCCCTATTGGATCGGCGTGTCTGCTCCCCTAGAACTCCAGCATACGCCTGATTATAACGTCCGTCTCCCCTTCGCGCAGAGACATCGGGTTTATGAACACTCCGTGCTTGTCCTCGCTGTAGGCGTGGATCGGCGGGGAATTTTCCAGCAAGTGGCGGCGCAGATCCTCCGGGGTGCGGTCTGTGTCCGCAAGCATTACAAACGCCCGCGCGATGGGCTGGCCGGCCTCGTTCGGGAAGCGCCTCTCTACGCGCAGATGCCGGTGCGCCGCCAAACCCCGCGCCAACGCCTCTATCTGCGCCTCACACCATCGTTCCCGCGCCGGGTGATCCATGTCTATGTACTGCTTGACGGCGGCGTACAGGCCAACCATCTCTTCGCGCCCGACCTTCAGCATCCTGCCGATGCCATAGTTGGGAAAACCGATCGACGTTACAGCGTCCACAAATGCCTTGCTGCCCACCATCAGCCCGCTTGCCTGCGGACCGCCCAGATCCTTCCCGCCGCTGAACAGCACCGCGTCCGCGCCCATCTGCGTAAACCGCCAGAGGTTTTCAACGGGCGGAAGGTTGGCCGCCGCGTCCACTATCACAGGCACGCCGCGCCGCTTGGCGACCTTGATCGTGGCCTCGAGAGGCAGATACCCGGGCGGCGCCCAGCCCGTTGTTACGTAGCACACGGCGGCGGTATGTTCGTCGATCGCCCGCTCCAGATCGTCCTGCGTCGGCGGCAGAATAATGTTTGGGAAGGCCAGCTCGCGGTACTGCACCCCCAAGTGGCCGATCACCAAGTCATACGGATTCCTGTGCGCGCGAAACATTACGACATTACACGCGCCCGCCTCGTCCCTGCTTATATCGAAGAACCGCTTGCCCCTAAGCCGCTGAACGGCCGCCGCCACAGCCAGGTACAGCCCGGCCGCCGCGCCGGTACACACATATGCGGACTCGTTGCGCGTCAGCTCCGCAATAGCCGCGTGTACCCGCGCTTGCAGCTCCCGCATCGGCACAAAATCCCCGGCCGCTTCGGCCATCGCCGCCAGGGTCTGCCTGCTCATGCGGGAACCGCCCAGAGCGGTATACGTACCCGCCGCGTTAATAACCGGGCTTACGCCAAGCTCCTCATAAATAAATCCCATAACACTGCTCCTTGGATTGATTCTTGTTGACGTATTATGCCGAAAAATGCTATCATATGCATATTCATGATAAGGGGGAATTATAATGGGCGGTTCCAATACTTCCAATGTTAATTTGCTGAACGATGCGGCGGATGCGGTTAGAGGCAGCGGCGACATCGTTTCCTCTGTTGCATACTTTCTCAAAAAAGATAAGTCGGAGAAAGAGAGGGCTGTGATAGACGAGAAAAGCAATGACTTAAAGGCTGTCAGCGGAATAGTGGAGGGAACCTTGAAGGGTGCCGTCCTGATTCTAACGATAGCAGCGTTGGCTGTAAAAATATCAAAAGACTTGTAACAAACTGGAACGCGTTTGCGCCCAATATCAAACATATTGGGCGCATTATTGTCGCAACGGGTTACGCTATGTTCATGCCGCCGTGGCTTCCTTCGTTCGGGCGGTCTACATCACTGCGGTTGTCACGTTCGTCGGCGTATGTAGACTCCCTCGAGCTGGTATTTGCTCCGCTGGCATAAATTTTGCGGCTGTCCGCCGGCTCCCATGCCCACTCGCTCACAGGCGGATTGCTCACATACTTCATCTCTTCAAGATAACGCTCTGCGAATACTTTCATTACTGCTCCCCCTCGTTTATTGTTAGAGGCTGTTTAATATCTTTTTGCCGTTGGATTGACGAGTCAGTTTTTCGCTGTGTGCCTGTGGCACACGTTTAGCATCCAGAGCGTCAGCGCAGGAAAGAGGTGACGACGAAGGGCGGAAAACCAGCCGTCAAGACAATGGCGAAAAGATATTAAACAGGCTCTCAGTTTATTAACCACTGTACTATGGCGTCAGAAATAGCCAGCCCGGACAATTCCTCAATCCACAGCCACTGCCCCATACAGTTGATTTCCAAGAAAAACCATGTGTCCTGCGGAGTAACTATAAAGTCAAGCGCGCCGTAGGACAGCCCCAGCAGCCGCATAAACCGTTCCACTTTCAAGCGGATGTCGGGCGGCGGTTCCAGCGCGCTGTGCGGCGTGTTTGGCAAGTCGTACCTGCGCCAATCGTCCTTTGCGGTGTCCGAACGCTGGGAGTCGATCTTGCAGACAAAATGCTGTTCACCCACGACGGTGTAGCGCACCTCGTAAGACTTCTCGATATACTGCTGCACAAATACGGGGTTCTCTTCGTCGCCAAATTCGGAAAGATCGTCAATTGAAATCGTATTCACATATGCCCCGCAAAACTTGCCGCGGTTGCTGTACACATCCTGATTCATAAACTTTATGACCGAACGGCCGTGATTGCTGATGAACTTCTCTATGGCGGCGGCTTCGTTCGACACCGCGTACTTTGGCAGATTAAAGCCGATTTCACGCGCGCACTGCATTTGAAAGTATTTATTCTCGCCTTTGTAAGCCTTTCTAAGCGGATTTAGCCATCTCGCGCTGTTAATGTGCGCATAAAGCCCCATTAAATGAGAATTCCACTCGCGCTTCCAGATCTTGAACCCGACATCCTCGTCGAAGCTTTCTTCAAGCAGAAGCTCCACAAAGGCGCGTCTGCACCATACCGCTTGCAGGTCGGAGCTTTTTAAGGCGGCTGTTTCGTTCCTAAGCGTCCACTCTCCGTCTTCGCAGGTCAGCTTGGATTTTCTCAAGGACGTTACATCCAGGTTGAAGCGGAAAAAGTCTGACTTCGACAAGCTTAGTTTGTCGCACACTACATCCGCGTGAGCGTCGTATTTGTCCGATAGTATCAAGATCATGCCGCCAACCTCCACTCCTTGTCAGTATACTACAAAAGAAATATGCCGTCAACACTTGATGTCACAATCCGCACGGCAAACGCACGAACCCTAAAACGCCGACAACAAAACATCTGCCATAAAATCAGCGTCGTATTGGCACCTTCTTCTTTTGCGAGCCAGACTCATTTTTG
>WRAA01000230.1 GCA_009780445.1 Defluviitaleaceae bacterium | reverse complement strand
TCGCCAGACTAGGAAGTGGCAAACGCCGCGAACCCGCAGTGGTTCGCAAGTTTGACACTGACGACGTATGGCGGAAAAAGCACCGAAAATACGTCGGAATGGGGTTTTCAAACACGCCCTAGGGTTTGTAAAGAAATAAACTTTCCGTTTTGCTTGTCTTTTTGCGCAACTGCTGCGTCACTTCTTCCTTGCGAACCTTCTAGGTTCGCGGCGTCATCAGTTCCTTGTATTTGCACAAAAATCCTGCGCAAAATCGGAAAGTTTATTTCTTTACAAACCCTTAGCGAAGCGGGCGGCGTACTCGATGGCGTGGGTGAGGCTCTGCGAGCCGGCTGTGCCTTGGTATGCCTTGTCCATCGCTGTGCCGTGGTCTACGGATGTGCGGATGATGGGCAGGCCGAGGGTGATGTTCACGCCTTCCACAGATGTCATGGCCTGTGCGGCCTTGTCGTACACGAAGCCTTCCAGCTTCAGCGGTATGTGGCCCTGGTCGTGATACATCGCCACTACGATGTCGTAGAGACCTCCGCGCGCCTTGGGGAACACGGTGTCCGGCGGCACGGGGCCTTGCGCGTCTATGCCGGCGGCACACGCGTCGGCAATAGCGGGGATAATCTCGTCAACCTCTTCCGTGCCGAACATGCCGGCTTCGCCGCTGTGGGGGTTAAGCCCGGCCACGGCTATTACGGGGCGGGAGATCCCCAGAGCCTTGCATGCCGAATCGGCCAGCTTGATAACTTCCAGCACACGCCCGCGTCTCACAAGATCACAGGCCTGGCGCAGTGACACATGTGTGGACACATGCACCACGCGGATGTGGCCGTGCGCCAGCATCATGGAATACTTGGCCGTACCGGTGAGCTTGGCGTATATCTCCGTGTGGCCGGCGAAGCGGTGGCCGGCCAGGTTGATGGCCTCCTTGCTGATGGCGTTGGTCACGGTTGCGTCGAGCGCGCCGGCCATGGCAAGCTCGACGGCCTTTTCCACATATCGGTAGGACGCGTCGCCCGTAGCCGCGGAAATCTCGCCCGGGGTGATGTCCTTGGCGGACACTGCGCCAACGTCCAGCACGTCAATGGTGCCGTAGGCAAAACCCGCCTCCGCCGCGCTTTCCACGGCGAGAAGCCGAAGGTCCTCCCGACCGGCCGATTTTAGCGCCATAGACATTATGCCCGCATCACCGATAATTATTGGCCGGCATATCTCGTACACGCCGGGCGCGCCGAGAGCCTTCACAGATATTTCGGGGCCGATGCTTGCGGGATCGCCCATTGTTATGCCCAGTACCGGGCGGAATTCAGACATTGCAACTACATCCTGTTCATCGGTTTTTATGCACTATTGCCAAATTATAATGTTTACGATACCACTTACAGCTGGAAATGTCAAGGAAATCTTTGCATATCGGCAAGATTGCGACAAAAAAGCCCGGCCGCGGTTGGGGCAACGGCCGGGCTTTTCTATGTTGCTAAGGTTTAGCGAACTTGAGCTGGGGCTGGTGGGGTTCGGAGGCGAAGCGGATGTAGAAGATTATTACGGAGAAGATCTTGGCCGCTTCGATGAGTATTCCCATAACGTTCCAGCGGAAGTCGCCGTAGAGGATGTTCAGCGGTGTCTGCGTAAGCATTACGATGACGGCGTAGAACACTACGGTTATGCGCACATAATGCACGCCCGGCAGGTATTGGCCGATAACAAAGGCCAGTGCCGTGAGAAGCCCGAGGATGTGCAGCCAGCGAACCTGCTCCGGCGCGTTAAGCACGGTGATCGTACCCGCGACGACGGCCAGGACGATCATGGCCAGCAGGAATATCAGCCCGGCCTCCTTGCTCTCCGGCGTGTTCTTGGCGAAGATGCGGTAGAACACGAGGTTGCGCACGGTGCTGTATGTCGCGGCGATTATCAGCGACAGCTGTGTGCTAAGCCCCGTGGCCATGCCGATAGCGACGAACATCGTCATCCAGAAAAAGCTGCCGATTCCCGTGATCAGGAAGTAGCGCGTCTTGTCCTTTATCTGGTATGACGCGAACTCAAAGCCGATCGTAATCAGACCCAGAGCCTGCGCGATCAAGTACCATGTATTCATCTGCGAGACAACGTACCAAATATTCATAGACATGCCAACCTCCGCTTATATCGTGTCATATTTTTTGCAATAGGCGAAGGCCAATGCCCCGGGGCCTATGTGTGCGCCGATAGTTACGCCGACTTCCGTGATTGGGTTGCCGATGGTGATGTCCAGCGCGGATTGGATGCTGTCCCTAAGTTCGGCTGCGTCGGTGTCGCTTAGGATATGGCCGATGGCAAGGCTTACGCTGTCTCTGTCGTCCTTGAGAGCTTCCACCATGGCCTCTTCAATAAGCTTGAGAACCTTCTTCTTGCCGCGCACGTTGTCAAGCTGTGTAACCTTGCCGTCCACAAGCTGGAGGATCGGCCGGAGCCCCAGTATCCCGCCGACAAAGGCCGTCGTCGGCCCAACTCTTCCGCCGCGGCGCAGATACTCCAGATTATCCAGCGTAAAGTAGATGCGCGTGGTGTCCAGAACCTTCTTCGCCCTTTCGCCGGTGTCCTTCGCGCTAAGCCCCGCGCCGCGCATCTTGATGATCTCGCGCAGTATCAGCCCTTGGCCGACAGAGCCGTTCAGAGAGTCCACCAGCACGATGTTACGGTCCGGATAGTCCTCCCGAAGGTTTTCCGCCGCGATCACCGCGCTGCTGTACGATCCGCTGAGCTTGGAGGATATCGTCAGGACAAGCACGTCATTGCCCGCCTTCAGGTGCGGCGTAAGCGCCTCTATGTAGTCCTGAGGGTTCGGCTGGGACGTCTTGGGGAACAGGGTCTTGTCAGTCCTAAGCCGGTCGAAGAATTCCGCCTTGGTGATGTCTACGCCTTCGCGCATGTAGTTCTCGCCGTCAAAGCTTATATAGAACGGCACGATGCTGATGTCGTGGTTTTGCACCTCTTCGCCGCTAAAGTCACAGCCTCCGTCGGAAACAATCCTGAACATACAATCCTCCCGCTGCGGCGCGGCCGCAACATCCGCCCGCCGCATCATAATGCGATACACTTATATAGACACAGGAACCGGCAGAAGGTTGCGCCGTTTCAAAATTTTTTGGCGGGAAAGTATTTTTCATTGGCAAACACCTTGCCTAGGGCGTGTTTGAAAACCCGCTTTCGGCGAATTTTCGAGCATAATTTTTTGCCGGGCTAGGAAGCGACGACGACGCGAACCCTTGTGGTTCGCTAGAATGCTGTGTGCCGGTGGCACAC
>WRAA01000229.1 GCA_009780445.1 Defluviitaleaceae bacterium | reverse complement strand
GGCGGATGTCGCCGCGGCCTGCAAAACCCTTGCCGCGCGTAATATCGTCTGCGCGGACATAGGCACGGTCAACGGCCAGCACCACTTTGTGAACGTGTGCGCCGCCGGAATGCTCACCAACATTTCCCACTATATCGACCAAGACCTGAAGAACAGCCTGGGCAAGCTGGCCTACTACATCAAGGGGCTGGAGCAGATCCCGAACTTTGTGCCTCTGCGCTTCAAGATCACAACGGCGGCCGAAGTTTTCGAGGAGGAGCTGTACTTCTTCTTCATACTGAACAGCAGCGGGGCGGGCGGGTTCGACAAGCTAAGCCCCGGGGCGAAGCTGGACGACGGCCTCTTCGACTTTGTGGGCTTTCGCGCCTTCCCGATATTCGAGCTGCCCGCGCTGTTTCTCAAGGTGCTGGCCGGGGATTGCCTTGACGACAGGCGCATCCTGTTTGTGCGGGACAGCTTCTTCCGCGTGGAATATCTTTCGCCGCCGGGCGACAAAATGATGATGATTACGGACATAGACGGCGAGCCGGGGCCGCAGTTCCCCATAGAAGTACACAACATGGCACGGCATCTGCCGATACTTACAACATAAGCAGGGAGAGACGCATGGACTTCAAGAGAGATTTGGCCGCCGCAATCGCCAAGGCGATAGGAGCAGGCTCCGGCGCGGAGGCAGACATAGACGAGATTTTCGGCGCGATAGAAACGCCGCCCGATTCTTCGCTGGGCGACTACGCCTTCCCGTGCTTCCGCCTTGCAAAGACCATGCGCAAGGCTCCGCCCGTGATCGCGCTGGAGCTTGGCGGCGCGGTGGAGCTTCCCCCAAGCTTCGAGCGCGCGGAAACCGTGTCGGCCTACCTGAACTTCTACCTTAGGCGGGAGGTGTTCGCGGGTGAAGTCCTGGCCGGCATAGCCGCGCGGGGCGAGGCCTACGGAATGTCGGACATCGGCGGCGGCGGAGCTGTCGTTATCGACTATTCTTCGCCGAATATCGCCAAGAACTTCCACGTGGGGCATCTGCGCACCACGGTCATCGGCCGCGCCCTCTACAACATCATGAACTTCGTGGGATACAGGAGCATCGGCATCAACCACCTGGGCGACTGGGGAACGCAGTTCGGCAAGCTTATCACGGCGTTTAAGAGATGGGGCGCGCGGGAGGACGTGGAGCGCGACGGCATACAGGAGCTGAACAGGCTCTATGTGCTGTTCCATGATGAAACCAAGGAGCAGCCGGAGCTGGAGGACGAGGCACGCGCATGGTTCCTGCGGATGCAGAATGGCGACGAAGAGGCCTTGGCGATCTGGAAATGGTTCGTTGAGGTTTCGCTGAAGGAGTTCGGCCGCATTTACGACCTGCTGGGCGTAGAGTTCGACCACTTCACAGGAGAGAGCTTCTATAACGACAAGAGGGATGCAGTGGTGGACGAACTACGCGCCAAGAACCTGCTGGTGCAGAGCGAGGGCGCGTGGATCGTAGACCTTTCGCGCCACAACATGCCGCCCTGCCTCATACTTCGCAGCGACGGCGGAACGCTCTACCACACGCGCGATATCGCGGCGGCTCTGTATCGCAAGCGGGAATTCGGTTTTGCCAAGGCACTATACGTCACCGCAATGGATCAGAACCTGCACTTTGCCCAGTTCTTCCGCGTTATCGAGGACATGGGCTACGCCTGGGCCGCAGAACTGACCCATGTGCCATACGGCCTTGTCAGCCTGGAATCGGGCAAGCTTTCCACACGCACCGGCAACGTGATCCTGATGGAGGAGCTGCTGGGCGAGGCCATATCCCGCACGCTTGCCATTATCGAGGAGCGCAACCCCTCTCTGGAGGGCAAGGAGGCCGTAGCCCGCGATGTGGGCATCGGCGCGGTGATCTTTAACGACCTGTACAACAGCCGCATCAAGGACGTTGTGTTCTCGTGGGAACGGGTGCTTAGCTTCGAGGGCGAGAGCGGGCCATACGTGCAGTACACCCACGCGCGGACGTGCAGCCTTCTGGAAAAAGCCGGCACCGCGCCCGTCGTTGACATCGACACAGCACACCTCTGCGACCCGCAAGCCTTCGAGATCTTCAAGCTACTGCACATATTCGGCGAAAAGGTGCAGGAAGCCGCAGCAAAGCTGGAGCCGTACATCATCGCACGCTACACGGTAGACCTTGCGCAGGCCTTTAACAAATTCTACCACGACAACCAGATCCTCACGGACGACGCACGTCAGCGCGGCGCAAGGCTCGCCCTTGTAGCATCCGTGCAGCTGGTGCTGAAGTCCGGCCTGGGAATCCTGGGCATCAACGCGCCCTCCAAGATGTAGCATAACCTGAGTTCGACGAAGGCGAACCAGCCACGTAAGCGGCTGAAAATGCGAAGCATTTTTCTTAGGTTATCCGCAGAATTTGCGGTGATCTTTCCGCAAATTGTGCGGATGTAATCAAAGTTCGATGAGCGGTTTTTGTTCATCGAACTCACGTAGTAAGGGGCTGTCTCGCCAAGTTTCCCGCGAGACAGCCCCTTTTTGTTGCGTAGCCTAGTGTACGATTTCGATGGAGCGGGTGGACTCGTGCCAGGCCACTTCCGCGCCGAAGAACTCGGTGATGAAGCGCAGAGGCACGAAGGTTCGGTCGTCGATGATCTGCGCGGGTACGTCCATGCCCGGCGCGGCCTCGCCGATGGCGAAGGTGAGGGCTTGGCCGTTGTGCGTCAGCGTGACCTGGCGCGTGGACTCGTTCCAGCCCACGCCCGCGCCCAGAGCCTGCGCCACAAAGCGCACGGGCACAAGGGTTCGCCCGTCGCGCACGACAGGCAGCACGTCCATAACGGCAAGCGCGTTGCCGCCGCCGTCGGTGATGACGCTTGAGTCAAGGTTCAGCACGAAGGTACGCGCGGGCGGCGCAGACGGCGCGGGGATGGTGATGTTAAGCATTATGGCAGAGCTTAGCGTCCCCGACGTAATGATAATCAGCCCGGACACAAACCCGTCCCGCCCCGGTTCCGCCGGCGTAAGCGCGAAGGGCGTGTGTGCGGACCAGCTCGCACCCGTGCCGTGGGGAATGGCCGCGCGCACAGCCCCCAGCACGTCCTCCGCAGTAAGTTGGTTGGACGCGTTGGCCGAAACATCATCGACGGCACGCCGCGCGGCGGACATCGCCTGATGCAGCAAAAAGGCGGGACTGCCGGGGAGAGGGTTCGCCACGCCGGAGCGGGTGCTTGGCGTGTCGCCCGGGTGTTGTGCCACCACGGGCGGCGGTGGTGTCGCGGCCGGGGTTGTGGTC
>WRAA01000228.1 GCA_009780445.1 Defluviitaleaceae bacterium | reverse complement strand
TTCGCTAGACTAGGAAGTGGCAAACGCCGCGAACCCTTGTGGTTCGCAAGTTTGACACTGACGACGTATGGCGGAAAAAGCACCGAAAATACGCCGGAATGGGGTTTTCAAACACGCCCTAGACCTTCACTAGATTAGGGGCAAAGAATGAGCATTCTGCAAGATATACTAACCTTTGAACACATCGTGATACAGTGCCACGACTCCCCCGACGCGGACGCTCTGGCCTGCGCCCTTGCTCTCCATACCTTCCTGCAAGAGCAGGGCAAGCCGGCGCGGATCATCTATTCCGGCAGGGCGAAGATCACCAAGCCGAACCTGATCAGAATGGTCGACGTGCTGGAGATCCCCGCCGAATATGTGGTTGAACTGCCGCCCGCCGACGTGCTTGTCCTTGTGGACTGCCAGTACGGCGAAAGCAATGTGACGCGCTTCGAAGCGGCAAGGGTCTTGCAGATAGACCACCACGCGGACAAGAGCAACGGCCGCGGCGGCATAGTGCGCAGCAGCCTGGCCAGCTGTTCCACCCTGGTATGGGACATGCTCGTAAGAGAGGGCTTCCCCCTGAACGCGCACCCCCGCGTAGCCACCGCTCTGTATTACGGTCTGTATACCGACTCAAACGGCTTCGAGGAGATCGCCCACCCGCTGGACAAGGATCTGCGGGACAATCTGCCGTACAACCAAGTGGTGTTCAACTCCCTGCGCTTCAACAACCTCAGCATTGACGAGCTTGGCATCGCCGGGCGGGCTTTGACGAAGTGCAGGATCGACAGAGACAACAAGTTCGCCATATTCCGCGCGGACGAGTGCGACCAGAACATTCTCGGCTTCATCAGCGACCTGGCCTTGCAGGTTGACGGCGTGGACGTCTGCGTCGTATACAGCAGGCTGCAATCCGGGTGCAAGCTGTCTATCCGAAGCTGCACGCGGGAGGTTATGGCAAGCGACATCGCGGGGTTTATCGCCGGAGGCGGCGGGCACAGGCAGAAGGCCGGCGGGTTTATCGCCGCGGACAAACTGGGCGACACGCCCGTAAGCGAATACATCAGCAATCTCTGCCGCTCCTACTTCAGCAGTTACGACACTGTATACGCCGAAACCCACAACCTGGGCTCCGCCGCCATGCCGGTCTATGTAAAGCGCAGGATCCCCCTGGGCGCAGTCACCTCCACCGACATCTTCGAGGCCGGCACGCCCATGCTGATACGCACCCTCGAAGGCGACTCCGACGTTGTAGCCTCCGCCGACATCCTGCTGATGATCGGCATAGAGGGCGAGGTTTACCCGATCCGAGCCGACAAGTTCCGCCGCAACTACATCGACACAGACCAAGGCTTCGTAAAGGACTTCACCTATTCCCCCGTGGCGCGGAACAAGATCACGGGCGAATCTGTGATGCTCGTCTCCCATGCCGTGCCGTGCATCCCCACAGGCCGGGTACACATCCGCGCCGCGCCTATCTCCAAGGACACCAAGGTGTTTAACAGCTGGAACCCGGAGGGCTACATGCTGGGCACCCCCGGCGACTACATCGCCATGCGCACAGACGACGAACGCGACGTCTACATCATCAAGAAGGATATCTTCCTCATGACTTATGACCCCGCATGAGGATTCCCCTTCATTTCGAAAGGAACTATGTATGGACGACTTTTTCCGCATAGGCGTTATAGCCAACACCCACGCCCTAAAGGGCGAGCTGAAAATACTGCCCACCACCGACGACCCGTCGCGCTTTGACGGTTTGGAGAGCATCACGGTCACGCGGCCGGGTGTCGAAGGCTCGAAGGTGTACCACATCGACCGCGTATGGCACAACAACGGCATGGTCATCTTGAAGCTGCGCGGAATCGACGATATCGACACCGCCGCGAAGCTCAAGGGTCACGAGATCATCGTCTCACGCGCGGACGCAATCCCTCTGGAAGAGGGGGAGTACTACCACGCGGATCTGCTGGGGCTTGGCGTGATCACAGAGGTTGGCGAAGATCTGGGCAAGCTCACAGACATACTGGACACCGGCGCGAACGACGTATACGTCGTCACAAAGGACGGCGCGAAACCCCTCCTGATCCCCGCCATCAAGCAGTGCATCCTGTCGGTGGACATCCCCTCCGGCGTGATGACAGTCCGCCTGTTAGAAGGTCTGCGGTGATGGACTTCACGGTGCTGACTCTCTTTCCCGAATTGGTGCGGGAAGCCTCCGGCCACAGCATCTTCAAGCGTGGGCTGGATCAAGGTCTGCTGAACCTTCACTGCGTAAACATCCGCGACTTTGCGGCCAACAAGCACAACCGGGCGGACGACTATCCCTACGGCGGCGGGTGCGGCATGGTGATGAAGGCGCAGCCCGTGTACGACGCGTACCGGCACGCGCGGCAACGGCTTGGCGCGGACAGACCCCCGCGTGTGATCTTCCTCACGCCGGCGGGCAGGCGTCTTGATCAAACTATCGTGCAGGATCTTGCGCGCGAAGAAGCCCTGATACTGCTATGCGGCCACTACGAAGGTATCGACGAGCGCGTGGTCGAAGAGATCGTCACCGACGAGATCTCCATCGGGGACTATATCCTCACCGGCGGCGAGCTTGCCGCGCTGGTGCTTATGGACGCGGTAGCCCGCCTCGTGCCCGGCGTGCTGGGCAAGGAAGCCTCCTTCAAGGACGAAAGCTTCTCCGCCAACCTCTTGGAATACCCGCAGTACACCCGCCCGAGCGAAGTACTGGGGCGGCACGTACCCGACATCCTTCTCTCCGGCGACCACAAGGCGATAGACCGCTGGCGCGGCGAACAGGCCCGCATACGCACAGAGGCGCGCCGCCCGGATCTTCTTGGTTAAGGGTTATCAAGCTAATTCCTGCCGATGTCGTTTTTCAGCATGTTCTCTATGAATATAGCATAGCCGCGTGTCGGCTCCTGTACGAATACGTGGGTTACTGCGCCCACCAGCTTGCCGTCTTGCAGAATTGGCGAGCCGCTCATGCCCTGCACTATGCCGTTTGTGCGGCGTATCAGTTCGGGGTCGGTTATGCGTATCACCATGCCGCGTGTATCGTCGTTCGAGAACTTGTTCACGGATTCTATGAAGATGTCGAACTCCTTGACCTCGCTGCGCTGTACCGTGGAGCGGATTATGGCCGGCCCGACGTATACCTGGCTTTGCAGGGATATCGGCACCTTCTCGCCGGCCTTTGTGGCCCGGTCGCCTAGGTTCAGAGACCCAAAGATTCCGTAGGGGCTGTTTCTGTCCACATTTCCCAGTATGCTGCCTTCGCGCACCTTGCCCA
>WRAA01000227.1 GCA_009780445.1 Defluviitaleaceae bacterium | reverse complement strand
GGCGTGCGGTTTCGTGAATCTGCTCGTGGTGCCGGGCGGCCTCGCGGCGGCCTGCCTTCGCGGGAATTGTGTCGTACCGGTCGGTGTGCCTGTGCGGCAGTTCTTGCGGACGTGTTGCCAAATCCCGCGCCAAGGCGTCGTGCGAAATCCCACCGCTCTGACGCGCCTTCATCTCCTTGTAACGCTTCTCGAAGCGTTCACGCGCCCGGCGTTTATCAGAACTGAAAATAGATGAAATCTGCCCCATCGTGGAACACCCCCAGCGCGATAGTAAGGAAGCCGATCAGCATGTAGAACGCAAAGCGCAGATCCGCCGGTTTCGCCATAAGCTTCTCGTGGATGCTGTCCGTGCCGGCGTTGATATCCACGACAATCAACAGCAGGATACACGCAAAGGCCGCCAACAGCTGCGCCATACCCAGCCCCATGTCGGACAATGTACGGAATACATAGGGAACTTCGCCCCATTGCTCAAAGTTGTGGAACAGGTTCGACATAATGAACAGGCTGTCCGCCATGGTCTCGGCGCGGAACAGGATCCAGCCGAAGCACACCAGAGCGAATGTGGTCAGGGTCTTGGCCGTGTTCACAAGTACAAAATTTTCGAGCTTCAAGTAACCCAGGACCGCGTTAAGCGGTTTGAGCACCACAGTCTCCGCAATAAGGTAGACACCGTGAAGCGCGCCCCAGGCGATAAACGTCCAGCTTGCGCCGTGCCATATGCCGCTGATGAAGAACGTGATCAAAATGTTGCGGGCATACCACACAGAGCCGACCCGCGATCCGCCAAGCGGAAAGTATACATAGTCCTTGAACCAGCCCGAGAGCGAGATGTGCCAACGCCGCCAGAACTCGCCGATGCTGCGCGATTGATAGGGCTGGCGGAAGTTCAGCGTCAGGTCTATGCCGAACATCTTGGCAAGCCCCACGGCCATGTCGGAGTATCCGCTGAAGTCGCAGTATATCTGGAAGGCGAACAGCACCGTGGCCACCACAAGAGCCAGCCCGGCGAAGTTCTCCGGCGACCCATACACCGTATTCACCGCAATGGCGATCCTGTCCGCGATCACAATTTTCTTGAACAGGCCGAACAGAACATATTTCAGCCCCGTGATGATGTTGTCCATGTCGAAACGCCGGGCGCGCACCAGCTGGGGCATAAGCCCGGACGCCCTCTCGATGGGTCCTGCGATAAGCGGCGGAAAAAACGTGATGAACAGCGAGAAGCGGACGAAGCTCGTTTCCGCTTCCGCGCGCCTGCGGTATACGTCTATCGTATAGCCCACGGCCTGGAACGTAAAGAACGATATGCCAAGCGGCAGGATAAGGTCGAATTCGCGCGGAGTATAGGTTACACCGATTGCGGCGAAAACATACAGCAACGTCTCGTTAAGCAGTGGTATGTACTTGAACACAAACAAAATGCCGAAGCTGATCAGCAGCGAAGCCACAAACACCGCCCTGCGCTGCCGCTGCTCGTAAGACGGGTTTGCGATAATAAGAGCCGCGCCGTAGTTAACCGCCGTCACAAACACCAGCAGCAGCACAAACGGTACGCTCCACCACATATAGAACACATACGATCCAATAAGCAGCAGGTACAAACGAATGCGCAAAGGCGAAATATAAAACGCCGCAACTATCGCCGCCATAAACACAAGGAAGTCAAACGAATTGAAAATCATCAGTAACCTCTGCTGAACCTCGACATTTTAACCTGAGCTCGACGAAGGCGAACCAGCCGCGTAAGCGGCTGAAAATGCGAAGCATTTTTCAGGTTATCCGCAGAATTTGCGGTGTTCTTTCCGCAAATTCTGCGGATATAATCAAAGTTCGATGAACGGTTTTTGTTCATCGAACTCACGTTTTACAATACTATACCACACATATCGTCAAAGGGCAACCCGCGATAACTTGATTGCGGATTGCCCTTTGAAATGTGTACGAAGTTATTACGGCCGGAATTCGTCAAGGATGATGTAGAAGGTTATGGTATCGCCGCCGCGCCTGGCCTGCATGTGGATCTCGTCGCCCGGCGCGAAGGTATCGAGGATGGAGCGCAATTCCGCAAAGGACGCGACATCCGCTCCGTCCAGACCTGTGATGATGTCGCCGGGCAACACGCCCGCCCGCTGCGCGCCGCTTCCCGCCACTACGTTGTCCACGAATACGCGCGGCTGTCCGTCCAGCTCCCTCGTGCCTATCTGCACGCCCATCACGGCGCGCCCACGCACAAAGCCGTCGTCAATAAGGTTTTGCGTGACGCGCTGTGCCGTGTTGGCCGGTATGGCAAAGCCCAGACCCTCCACGTCGGATCCGCCGGACTTCGCGGTGACCACGCCGACGACCCTGCCCGTCATGTCCAGCAGAGGCCCGCCGGAGTTCCCGCGGTTTACGGCCGCGTCTGTTTGCAGCATGTTGATGGGTACGCCGTCGATGTTGATCTCGCGGTTGAGCGCGCTCACCACGCCGACAGTCATCGAGTTGGCGAACTCGCCCAGAGGGTTGCCGATGGCCGCCACCTGTTCGCCGACAAGCATCGTATCAGAATCAGCAAAACCAAGGTAGGACAGGCCAGACGATTGTATCTTCAACACGGCCAGATCGCTGTGGGCATCACTTCCTACCAGTGTGGCGGGATATGTGTTTCCGTCGTACAACAGCACGGAGATTGTGTTTGCGTTCTCGATAACATGGTGGTTGGTGACGATGTAGCCGTCCGGCGAGACCAAGAAGCCCGAACCCGCCGAAGGCCGCGACACCGGCCGCCCGAACACGTTCTGACCCTGCACCTGCGTAGATATGGCCACCACAGCCGGGTTGGCGCCCAGGAACAGCTCCGAGGCACCCATAATTTCCCGCCCGGGGTTAAACTCCGCCGCAGGAACGATCACACTGCCCTGCACCGCAGTCGCAACTTCGCGCACTTCCGCGTTTGTCCGCGCCTGCTGCTGTTCCAGCTCCGTTATGGCGTGGCCCATACGGTGCGACATAATTGCCGCGCCCGTTACGCCGCTGCCAAACATCAGCACACCCACAAGCATCAGGCTAAGCGTGGCCCTCAGGCCGCTCCGCCTGCGCTGCGGGCGCACAACAGGCGGGTAGATGCGCAGCGGCACGGAATACTCGCTGTCATACGCGTTGTTGCCGCTATCGTCGAACCTGTAATCTCTCATCGTCAATTCTCCTTCACAGCATTATAGCCATTCAACTTGAAAACACTCCAATCAAACTTGTCTTTTTGCGCAATTGCGTCGTCATTCGCTTCTAGCGTACCCTGTGGGTACGCGTCG
>WRAA01000226.1 GCA_009780445.1 Defluviitaleaceae bacterium | reverse complement strand
GTGGCCTTGGCTCTGGAAAGCTCCAACAGATGGAAGCTTGCGCGCCGCACCCAAACCATGATGAGCAACCTGCCCGGCATGGTCTACCAATGCCTGAACAACCCGCCGGAGTTCACCTTCACCTTTGTGAGCGAAGGCAGCGCGAGCCTTGTGGGTTACGCGCCCGAAGAGCTTATTGGCAACAGCGCGGTAAAGTTCTTCGACATGGTTCACCCGGAGGATTCCGGCGCTCTCGAAAAACTCAACGCCATCACCCTGTCCGTGGGGCTTCCGCTGGAGACCACCTTCCGCATCGTCATGAAGGACGGCACCCACAAGTGGATCTGGGAGCGCAGCCGCGCCGTGGAGTTTAATTCCGACAACACACCCCACCTTCTGGAGGGCTTCTACACCGACATCACCGAACAGCGCAGACTCGAGGCGGTGGAGTTCGCCAACCGCGCCAAATCGGAGTTCTTGGCCAACATGAGCCACGAGATCCGCACACCCATGAACGCCATCCTGGGCATGACAGACCTTGCGCTGCGCAACATCAACAACCAAGATGCCATGCGCAACTTCCTGGGCAATATCAAGGTGGCGGGCAACCAGCTTCTGTCCATCATCAACGATATACTCGACTTCTCGAAGGTGGAAGCCGGCGCGGTGGAGATTTTACCCGATAAGTACAACATCCACTCCATGATCGGCGACATAACCACCATGATCCACGTCCGCATCGACAACAAGCCCATCGACTTTATCATAAACGACTCCCCCGACCTTCCCTGCGAGCTTGTGGGTGATGTCACACGGATCAAGCAGGTCATCATCAACTTGCTGTCGAACGCCGTCAAGTTCACCAAGTTCGGCCACATAATCTTTGGCATCAAGGCCGAAGCCGGCGCGGACGACACAGTATCCCTTGCTGTGTCCGTCAGCGACACCGGCATAGGCATACGCGAAAACGACATCAACACGCTCTTCGGCAGTTTTTCGCAGCTGGACACCCGCAAGAACCGCAGTATCGAAGGCACGGGGCTTGGCCTTGCTATCTCCAAGAACCTTGTGGAGCTTATGGGCGGGGAAATCTGCGTGGAAAGCACCTATGGCAAGGGCAGCCGCTTCTCGTTCTCCATTCCGCAGAAGGTGGCCTCGCACCATACGATTCCCAAGCTTGACGGCAAGCACGTCCACGTTGGGGTGCTGGAGCATTCGCGGGTTCACGCCATGATGCTGTACGACAAGATCACCGAACTTGGCGCAAGCTGTAACATACTGCGCAACGCCAACGCCATTCCGAACTACACCCACGCCGTCTTTGACGCAAGCAGGCTGGCCGAAGTCTCCGAGATCAAATGCCCCGGCACCAAGCTCATCACCCTAACGCGAGGCATAACCGACAACGAAATGACCGTTCCAGGCGCGGAGTTTGTGTACATGCCGCTGACCTCTATGCTGATGCTTAGGCTGTTGGGCGGCCTTGCAAGCGCCGGCGACGATGACGCGCAGGGCGGCGAATTCACGCTGGAGCTATCCGACACCCTGCTGCTGGTTGTGGACGACAGCGAGGTCAACCTCTTTATCGCCGAGGACGTCCTGCTTTCCTACGGCGCGGAGGTGGACATCGCCGATTCCGGCGCGAAGGCCATCGAGATGATCAAGCGCAACGACTACGACATCGTATTCATGGATCACATGATGCCCGTCATGGACGGCGCGGACACCTGCAAGATCATCCGCGTTATGCCGGACGACAAGTACCGCGATCTGCCCATCGTAGCCCTGACAGCCAACGTAGTGGGCGATGCCCGCGAAGTCCTTATCAACAGCGGCATGAACGAGTTCCTCTCCAAGCCTATCGAATACAAGGAGGTCGAACGCGTCCTGCGCGAACTGCTTCCGCAGAACAAGTGGCGCAATGTCAAGTCCGTGGAATAACAACAGCCGTGGGGCGGTATCTCCCACGGCTTATCGTTTGTAGAGGCAGTACGTATACTCCAGCCCATCTGCGTTAAACGTCTGCGATTGCTCCGCCAGCCGCCAGCCCGGCGCGGTGTCCATATCCGGCATAAAAACGTCGGCCGGCGGCGCGGCGTGTACCTTGGTTACATACGCCCGGGAACATCTGTCCATCAGCCGCCCGTAGACCTGCGCGCCGCCGATTATGAACACGTCCTGCGGCCGGAAATCGCGAAGGTGTTCCGTGAGCGCGTCTATAGAGCCCAGGACGACCGCCCCGGGCAAGCAAAGGCTCTCGTTCCGCGAAAGCACTATGTTCACGCGCCCGGCAAGCGGCCGCCCATTCGGCAGGCTCTTGAAGGTATTGTGGCCCATCACCACCACCTTGCCCATGGTGATCTCCCTGAACCGCTTCAGATCCTCGCGGATGCTGAATATCAGCCGGTTGCCGCGGCCTATGCCCCAGTTTTCGGATACCGCCACGATCAGGTTCACGCGTTTCCCCCTTCATACCCGTACTGCTTGGGCATACGCCGCTTGTGCGCCGTCTGCCTGTGCATCCTGCTGATGATGGCCGCGTCGGCCGCGTCGGCTTCGCCTGTCTGAATGAAGCGGTCTATGGCGGCGTAACTCACGCCCATGTCGGCTTCGTCCGTCTGCCCTTCGAAGAGGCCGGCGGAGGGCGGCTTGTCTGCTATCGCCGCGGGTGCGCCAAGGTGCCGCAGGAACTCCGGCACTTCGCCGGCGGCCACATCGGCGATGGGGTTAAGGTCGCACCCGCCGTCGCCCCACTTTGTGAAGTAGCCTGTGTAGATCTCGCTTCTGTTGCCCGTTCCCGCCACAAGCAGGCCGCGGCTCTGGGCGATTGCGTAGAGCGTGGTCATCCTGAGCCGCGGGTGTATGTTCGCCGAGGCCGGCTGTGTCACCTCTGCGGCCTCCGCAATTCCGCGCAGCAGCGCGTCCCTTGCGGGCGTAAGGTCTACCGTTATGTTCTCTATCGCAAAGGCTTGCGCCAGAGCCTTGGCGTGTTCCAGGTCTGTGCCGTAGTTCACCTTCGAGCCGCAGGGCATCATCACGCCAAGCACGTCAAGCCTGCCGCCATCGCGTGCGGCGGCCTGCGCGGCCATCTTGCACAGGATCGCCACCAGCGCGCTGTCCTTGCCGCCGCTGTTGCCGAATATCACGCCCTTCGCGCCCGCTTCGGCCACGGTTTCGCGTATCCACTCCGCGCGTTTGCGCGCTTCCTCCGCATAGTCCATTGTATAGCCATTCAACTTGAAAACACTCCAATCAAACTTGTCTTTTTGCGCAATTGCGTCGTCATTCTACCTTCGCTGACGCTCCGGATGCTGAACGTGTGCCGCCGGCACACAGCATTCTAGCGT
>WRAA01000225.1 GCA_009780445.1 Defluviitaleaceae bacterium | reverse complement strand
TTCGCCAGACTAGGAAGTGGCAAACGCCGCGAACCCGCAGTGGTTCGCAAGTTTGACACTGACGACGTATGGCGGAAAAAGCACCGAAAATACGTCGGAATGGGGTTTTCAAACACGCCCTAGCCCTACGCAAAAAATCCCGCGCCTGATGGGATGGTTTTCAACCGGAACAGCTATATATATATTTGGAAGGAGCATCCGGATGTCGTTGAAGATTGCGGTATGCGTGAAGTCTGTGCCGGACAAGGATCATTACGACAAGCTGACAATAGACTCTGCTACGAAATCGCTTGTGAGGTCTGCGGAACACGCGGTTATTAACGGGGCGGACAGGCACGCGCTCGAGCTTGCGTTTGCCCTGCGGGACACGTTGGGCGCAGAGGTTACCGCTGTGACAATGGGTATGCTCGACGCGCGGGAACAGCTTTTCGAAGCCCTGGCGATGGGTGCCGACAAGGCCGTGTTGTTGAGCGACGCGAGGCTCGCCGGTTCTGACACGTCGGCCACATCGTACGCGCTCAGCGTGCTGCTGAGGCAGCTTGGCGGCTTTGACGTTGTTGTGGCCGGAAACGAGAGCGAGGACGGCGCGACAGCCCATGTGCCTTCGCAGCTGGGAGAGTGGCTCGGCGTGGCACATATCTCGAATGTTACGGACGTGGACATGGCCGCGTGCAGTGCCGAGCATCTCATTGTTGGGAAGGAGCTTGACTGCGGCGGAACCACGTTCTACAGGATTGATACGCCCTGCGTTGTATCGGTCAACAAGAAGCTGAACACCGTGCGCCGCACCACGGTGTGGGGTCTGTACGAGGCACGGCACAAGCCGTCGGATGTCCTAAGCTGTGACGACATGGCAGGCTTGGACGGAAACTGCGTCGGCCACCAAGGTTCCCCGACACAGCCCGGCGAGCTGTACCCGACCGGCAAGGGCGCACGGCGCGCGCAGGCCGTCACAGGCACGCCTGACGAGATCGCCATTGCGATACTCGACAAAATCGGTGTTCATACTATGAGCCAAGCGAGGAAACAAGCATGAGCGACGCAAACTCGAAAAACATATGGATATTCGCCGAACACAGGGACAACAAGCTGCTGCCGATATACTACGAACTGCTGGGCAAGGCGTTAGACCTGGCGTGTAAGGTTACGGACAGGGAAGGCTGCAGGGTCTGCGCCCTGGTTATCGGGAGCTGTGTCGGCGAAGTTGTTGGGGAGGCCGAGGCAAGCGGGGCCGACAGGGTTTGCTTCATTGACAACGAAGGCCTGGCCGCCTACAACTGCGATGGCTACGCCACCGCGATAGAAAGTGTGGTGCGCGAACACGCCCCATCGGCCTTCCTGTTTGGGGCGACGGCAACAGGCTCCGAGCTGGCTCCGTCTGTGGCGGCACGCCTTAGAACAGGGCTTGCCGCGCATTGTGTGGACATCAATTCGGACGAAGAAGGCTTGCTGACATTCGTCATACCCGCGTTTGACGGCACACTGCAGGGTGAGATCCTCATACCTCGCCATCGGCCTCAGATGGCCACGGTGCGGCCGGGCATATTCAAGACTCATCCGCATATGCCGGGCAACAAGGTTTCCGCGGCCAGGCTTGACTGCCCGGAACTGCCGCGCCCCCGCGTTGCCTTTTTGCGCCATGTACCCCCGCGGCACGATGATATGTGCGCCGCCTTGGAAGATGCCGATATAGTGATCGGGTGCGGGCGCGGAGTGGCGACCGACGCAAACTTCGCAAACGTGGAGAAGCTCGCGCGCAAGCTTGGTGCGGCTATCGCTTTCACAAGGCCGGCTGTCGACATGGGTTGGGCCAAGGACGAGAGCAGGGTGATCGGATCCTGCGGGAAGTCGGTAAGCCCCAAGGTGTACCTGGGTCTCGGAGTATCCGGGGCTACGCACCACACCTGCGGGATAACGGGCAGTGAGGTCATTATCAATGTCAACAAGGACGAACATGCCGGCTCCTTCGGCATTTCCGACTACAAGGTTGTCGCGGATTCAGCATCGGTGGTGAACGCGTTGCTCAAGGCTGTTGAGCAGTAGGGAGGGGATGTGTTATGTGGTATATCACGAGGGAGAGGAAGCTGCTGCAATCAATTGTGCGGGAGTTTGTTGAAACGGAGATCGTTCCGTTCATCCCGGAACTCGAGAAGGGCATCTATCCCCTGGGGATCATCAAGAGGCTGGGCGGCATCGGCGTTCTTGGTCTGTGCCACGATACGAAGTACGGCGGACACGGCGTGGACTACATCAACTGGTATATCGCGCTGGAAGAGATCTCGAAGGCAAGCAGTGCGGTCGCCCTTCTGGCGGCGCAGACATCGGAGCTTTGCGCCCACTTCTGCGAGGACGTATGCACCCCGGAGCAGGTCGAGAAGTATATCAAGCCGGCCGTAAGGGGCGAGATCATCCTCGGGCAGTTCGCAACAGAACATAGCGGCATGATCACCGTAGCAGACTTTAACACAACGGCCGTGCGAGACGGCGACGACTGGGTAATAAACGGTTCCAAGATATTCTCGACAAACGCGGGCGTGTGCGACTACGCAATGGTGTTGTGCCGCACGAGCCAAGCCCCGGACCCCGCAACAATGCGCGGAGCAAGCATGTTCATGGTACACAAGAGCAACCCGGGCTATGTCGTAGGCCATATCGAGAACAAGCTTGGATGGCACGGAACCTCGACGGGTCAAACCTATTTCAACGACTGCCGCGTTCCGAGTGATGCCCTGATCGGCGAGGTTGACGGCTACCTTCCGGAGCTGATGAAGCGTTTCACACCCGGCCTTGGCCTGTACGCCGCGCTGTCGCTGGGGTGTGCCGAGGCTGTCTACCGAAAGACGCGTACATTCCTGGACAACCGCGTACAAGCCGGCGTATCGCTGTGGGACAGGCACCAGGTCGTCAGGAATCAGATGTCGCAGATGTGGATGCAGATCGAAACCTTGCGCTGCGCCCTCTACGGCTATGCCGAGATGCAGAACAAGGGCATGGATGTCACAGGGTTAGGTATCGCGCTGAAGGTCGAAGGCACCAAGGTTGCGAAATCGGTCTGCGACACATGTCTCACCCTGCACGGCGGCATAGGCACTGTCAACGAAACCGGAATAGAGAGGTACTACCGTGACGTAAAGATGTTCGACTTCGCCTGCGGCAGCAACTTCTCGCTGGTGGATGCCTTGGCTGTTTCTCTGTGATGCAAAGTGCGATTAAGTGAAACCTGCTAATAAAAGTCAAGCCCTAAATTGATATTTTATGCAGGTAATTTATGGGGGTGATGCTCACGAAAAACACGAACGCAAAAAAGACCCGAACCCGCAAAAAAAGATT
>WRAA01000224.1 GCA_009780445.1 Defluviitaleaceae bacterium | reverse complement strand
CCGGCGTGCCAAATGCCGTACATTTGCGGAACCAGCCCGGGCGGGAACTGCAGGTCGCAGTCCATTATCACGCAGGCTTCGCCGTCCGCCTGTGTAAGCCCCGCGAGGATCGCGCTTTCCTTGCCGAAGTTTCTCGAAAGGCGTATGCCGGCAATGCGTGGGTTGCCGCGCCCCAAGGCCTCCACTTGCGCCCAGGTATCGTCGGACGAGCCGTCGTCAACAAAGATTATTTCGTGTTCAATAGCCGCGCCGCCAAGCAAGCCCGTCAGGCAATCGGCCGCGGCCGTAACCGCCGCACCTTCGTTAAACGCCGGGATGATAACTGATAACATAGGCATATTGCTCTCCTGAATTAAAAGCCGGCAGATGGATTCCGCCGGCTTGTAGATTGTGCTGACTACTTCCTAAGGTTGAACCATGCCTTCATGCCGGCGTATTCGGCCACGTCGCCCAGCTCTTCCTCGATGCGCAGGAGCTGGTTGTACTTGGCGATTCTGTCGGAGCGGGCGGGCGCGCCGGTCTTGATCTGGCCGGCGTTAACGGCCACGGCGATGTCGGCGATTGTGGCGTCCTCGGTTTCGCCGCTGCGGTGCGACACGATGGACGTCATGTTGTAGCTCTTCGCAAGGGACATGGAGTTGAATGTCTCTGTGAGTGAGCCGATCTGGTTAACCTTGATGAGGATGGAGTTGGCCACGCCAAGGTCTATGCCCTTTTGCAGGCGTTCGGTGTTGGTTACGAAGAGGTCGTCGCCCATGATCTGCACGCGGCTGCCCAGAGCGTCGGTAAGCTTCTTCCAGCCTTCCCAGTCGTCCTCATCCAGGCCGTCCTCGATGGAGATTATGGGGAACTTGTCCACAAGCTTGGTGTAGTAGGCCACCATTTCGTCGGAGGAGCGTATGACCTCGCGGCCTTCCATCTTGCTCTCGCCTTCAAAGTGGTACTTGCCGTCCTCCTTGTTGTAAAGCTCTGTTGCGGCGACGTCAAGGGCGATGAACACGTCCTTGCCGGGTTCGTATCCGGCGGCCGTTACGGCTTCCAGTATGGTGCTGATAACTTCTTCGGGGTTCTTGAGGTCCGGCGCGAAGCCGCCTTCGTCGCCGATTGCGGTTGCAAGCCCGCGGGATTTCAGAATCTTCTTCAGCTTGTGGTAGATCTCCGCGCTCATTCTAAGGGCTTCGCGGAAGGATGCCGCGCCCGCTGGAGCTATCATAAACTCTTGGAAGTCTACGGTGTTGTCGGCGTGTTTGCCTCCGTTTAGGATGTTCATGAGGGGTACGGGAAGTACCCTCGCGCTGAAACCGCCCAGATACTGGTACAGCGGCATGGACAGGGCTTCGCTCGCGGCCTTGGCCACGGCGATAGAAACGCCCAGGATGGCGTTCGCGCCGAGCTTCGCCTTGTTTGGCGTGCCGTCAAGCTCCATCATCTTCATGTCGATGGCTACTTGATCCAGCGCGTTCAGGCCGATGATCTCTTCGGCGATAATGTCGTTTACGTTTGCCACGGCGGTTTCCACGCCAAGGCCAAGGTAACGCGCCTCGCCGTCGCGAAGCTCCACGGCTTCAAACGCGCCGGTGGACGCGCCCGAAGGCACAGCCGCGCGGCCCATGAATATCGCGCCGCTCTCAGACTCAACCTTGACCTCTACCTCGACGGTAGGGTTCCCGCGGGAGTCCATAATCTCTCTTGCAAATACGTCCAAAATCTCGATAAAGCCCTTCATACTGTCATTCTCCTTCGTTTGAATTATGACCTTCGCAAAGATTCTTCGATATTTGCGATGATCTTGTCGAGCTTGACGGCTTCCACGTCCTTGAGGTCTGCGCGTGCGTTGCGCAGGTTCTCGAGAAGTTGTATTTGATACGCGTCAAACTGTTTGTCGGTCATTCCCATGCCACACCTCCGTAACATGTCTTGGTTATGGCCGTGTTAATCCTATCTGGATATCGCTAATAAGACGCTCTAGGGCGTGTTTGAAAACCCGCTTCCGGCGAATTTTCGAGTGATTTTTTCGCTGGACTAGGAAGTGGCAAACGCCGCGAACCCGCAGTGGTTCGCAAGTTTGACGCTGACGACGTATGGCGGAAAAAGCACCGAAAATACGTCGGAATGGGGTTTTCAAACACGCCCTAGGTCCTCGACCCTAAACCCGGCCGCCTTGACTTCTTTTTCGATTCGCTGTAAGTCACGTAATAAACTTGCCTGATATTCGTCGAACTGTCTGTCTGTCATACCCATGCCGGCACCTCCTTAGCGTAGCAGCAGACTGCGCCCGGACATTTCCGCGGGCTGTGGGACGCCCATCATGTCGAGCAGTGTCGGCGAAATGTCGCAGAGTTTGCCGCCCTGCGCCAGCCCCTTTACGTCCTTGCAGTTTACGAGGATCAGCGGCACGGCGTTGGACGTGTGGGCGGTGTGTGGGTCGCGCGTGTCGTAGTCCACCATTTTGTCGGCGTTGCCGTGGTCGGAGCATACGAGCATCTGCGCGCCGGTTTCGCGCACGGCCTGCACGACCTTGCCCATACACTCGTCCACAACTTCGACGGCCTTGACGGCGGCGGGGATAACACCCGTGTGGCCCACCATGTCGCAGTTGGCGTAGTTGATGATGATTACGTCATACTTGCGGGAGCGGATGCTCTCGACAAGCTTGTCGGTAACTTCGTGCGCGCTCATCTCGGGCTGTAGGTCGTAGGTGGAGACCTTCGGCGACGGAACGAGGATGCGGTCTTCGCCGGCATAGGCCTCTTCGCGCCCGCCGTTTAGGAAGAAGGTGACGTGGGCGTACTTCTCGGTTTCCGCAAGGCGCAGCTGGGTCTTGCCAAGGCCGGAGAGGTATTCGCCAAGGGTATTGTGCAGTTCGTCCGCGCGGTAGGCCACAAGCTTGGCCGTGATCGTCGGGTCGATATCGGTAAAGGTGACATAGCACAGCGGGAAGTGCCCCTTCGGGCGTTCAAACTCGGCGAAGTCCGGGTCGCAGAATGCCCGCGAGATCTCCCTGGCGCGGTCCGGCCGGAAGTTGAAGAATATCACGGAATCGCCGGAGGCGATAAGAGCCGTGGGCTTGCCGCCGCTCTCGATGATCGTTGGCAGCATGAACTCGTCGTTGATCTCCGACGTATAGCTGTTTTCGACACACTCGGCGGAGGACGACGCGCGTTCGCCGATGCCCGACACCATTGCGTCGTAGGCCACCTGCACGCGATCCCACCGCCTGTCCCTGTCCATAACATAGTACCGGCCGATGACCGTGGCGATCCTTCCCACGCCGATCTGCGCCATCTTGGCCTCCAGCTCCGCAAGGAAACCCTTGGCCGATGTGGGCGG
>WRAA01000223.1 GCA_009780445.1 Defluviitaleaceae bacterium | reverse complement strand
GCCGGAGACGGCGAACCGTGCTGCAACTGGGTCGGCGGCGACGGCGCGGGGCATTTTGTGAAGATGGTACATAACGGCATAGAGTACGGCGACATGCAGCTGATCTGCGAAGCGTATCAGTTTATGCGCGAATATCTCGACATGCCCGTGCGGGACATACAGGAGACATTCCAGCAGTGGAACGAAGGTGTGCTGGAGAGCTATCTCGTAGAGATAACCCGCGACATCCTGGCCTATAGGGAGGAGGACGGCGCGCCGCTTATCGACAAGATCCTGGACACGGCCGGGCAGAAGGGTACAGGCAAGTGGACCCTCGTGGCCTCTCTCGACCAAGGCATACCGCTGACCCTCATCGGCGAAGCCGTGTGGGCGCGCTGTCTGTCCGCCCGCAAGGAGGAACGCGTGCGGGTGTCCAAGCTGTTGGGCGGCCCGGTGTGCAAGTTTGCGGGAAGCGAGCAGGAACGCCGCGCCGCCGTGGATCACCTGCGCGACGCTCTGTTCGCGGCGAAGATAGTGTCCTATGCCCAAGGCTTCGCCTTGTTAAAGAGCGCGGCCGACGCTTACGGCTGGAGCTTGGAATGCGGCGAAGTCGCGATGATGTGGCGCGGCGGGTGCATCATCCGCTCGGCCTTCCTGGGCAACATAAAGCAGGCCTATGACATCGCGCCGGAGATTGAGAACCTCCTGCTGGATCCGTATTTCAGGGAAGTGACGGACAAGGCGCAGGACGGCTGGCGCAGGACGTGCAGCGCGGCGATGCTCTGCGGCGTGCCTATCCCCGCGATGTCAAGCGCACTTGCTTACTTTGACGGGTATCGTTGTGAGAGACTGCCGTCGAACCTTCTGCAAGCCCAGCGTGACTACTTCGGCGCGCACACCTATGAACGCACGGACAGGCCGCGCGGCGAGTTCTTCCACACGAACTGGACGGGCAAGGGCGGCACAACTTCGGCAAGCACATATTCGGTTTAGGCGGGGATGTGGGGATTATTATAAATAAAGGGGGATATATCTCATCATGGCAAATGTGGAGTTGAAGGAATATCTGGGGCATGTTTTGGAAGCGGAGAAAAACGCCCACATAATGAAACATGCCCTAAACCGCATCAATAAAAAAATTAATTCCCTTGGTCGTGCAAATGTGTATAATAAGCCAACCGCAAATACTGCAAGCTTGCTATATAACAGCACAGAAGAGGCTGTTGGCGCATCTGTAATTATGGCTATTTGCGGTGCGGCCCTGGGAATGGTTATCAATATGCTCTACGTTACATTTTTTGTAAGTTGGCCCGGGTTTTTTGCGTCCTTGGTTTATAATTGGATTCCGATAATTATTGGTGCGGTTGTTTTTGTGGCATTGCTTCTTGGAAAACAGTTTTTTCATTGGTCGAAGATGAAATCTGAATATAACGCGAGTGTTTTACGCCATTCGGCACTATTATCAAAAGACGATAACAGGGTCAAAAGTGAGTTGCTGTTAAAAGAAAACATGGTACAATACCGCAATGATATGAAAATTCAACACAATAAAAACTTAGAGGTTATGAACAAGCTTTATAGCCTGGGTATATTACATCCGCAATACAGAAACATTGCCGCTGTGGCATCTATTTTTCAGTTTATAGACACAGGTATGTGTTATGAGCTGGAGGGGCCCGGCGGGGCATATGCCATGTTTTTTCATGAATCGTGGTACAAAAACTTTAATTCAAAATTCGACAATATCATTGAAAGACTTGATGATATTCACTATTCGCAACAGATACTTATAGATACACTTGAATCCGCCAACAAACATCTGAACAAATTGACACAGACTTCGGAAATGACCCTATCCTATGCGCAAGCTACAAGCAAAAATTCCGCCGTAATTGCTTACAACACCGAGGTGACAAAGCGAAATACAGAAGTTATAGCATGGATGAGTGTAATGGACGCTATAGACCGCATATGAAATTTAGAGAGTCCCATGGTCTAGCGTGTTGAAACACCGCGGCATATGGCTACGTTTAGCGCGAATACAAGGGCGGCGGTGACGATCGAGAGCGGGAAGAGTTTTTCCGGCGAAACATTGGCCAAGACCACGCCCAGCACCGGCCCAAGAAGGGCAACGCCCATGGCGGCGGCGGCGATCTGGTAGCCGACCTGCTTCGTAAGCACCTCCGGGCTGAACAGCCGCGCGGTGTCGTGCATAAGGCTCGGGTACACCGGCGCGAAGCCCAGCCCCACCAGGGCGATACCCGCGACGCTGTTCGTAAACATAAGCACCAGTAAGCCGACAACGGCCAGGAGCAACCCCGCGCGGATCATGGCGGAGTTGCTTAAATATTTCGCGAGATACCCGGACACTATGCGCCCGGCCATTATGGACGCAAAGTAGACCGCGGGGAAGGCCGCCGCCGCGTCGATGCTTTTTCCGCGAGAATCCAGCATTACGCTTGTCGTCCAGAAGCCGATGGAATACTCCGTGCCGACGTAGAGGAAGAAGATCAGCATGTTCAGATACCGGTAGCGCGGGTGTGTGAGGTAGGTTGCGGTGTCCGAGCCGGTTTCGCCCGCGTCCTGCTCGTTGCCCCGCATGATCCACACGCCGCGTATCAGGCTTATCAGCACAAAGGCCGCGATCACAATTTGTATTGAAGCAAGGGCGACATAGCCGTGCCGCCAGCTTGCGAACAGCACCATCTGCGACATCAGCACGGGGCTTAGTGTCGCGCCGATGCTCCAGCAACAGTGGAGCCAGCTCATGTAGCGGGACGAAAAGTTGCGTGTCATGTACAGGTTCAGGCTGTAGTCCATCATGCCCATGCCGAAGCCCGCCACGCCGCCGGCAAGGACAAGAGCCGCAACACCGTTCGCTGCGGAAAGGCCAAGCAGCCCCAGGCTGATGGTGAGTATGCCGGCAAGGTTGATGCTGCCCAGCTGTATTCTGTGGGAAAAGCGGCCCATCTGGCTGCCCGAAAGCACGTACATCACCGAGTTTACGCTGATGATCAGCCCGGCGCGGTCCAGAGGAAGCTCCATGTCATAACGAATTACCGGCCACGCCACCGTAAACGCCCCATCGAAGAAGCCCAGTGCAAGGAAGCTTAGGTATGCCGCGGCCAGTACGAAGTATGTATTCTTCATAACTCTCTCCTGTTCATCGTCCAGTATACTACGATGAGATAACCTTGGCAAGGCATATTGTGTCCTTCCGCGCAGTATACTGGATGTATAGCTGTTCCGGTTGAAAACTGTCCCATCAGGCTTGTCTTTTTCGCGTATGGCGTCGTCAACTCCGTCTAGCGTGCCTAATGGGCACGCGTCGTTGTCGTTTCCTAGCCCTACGCAAAAAATCCCGCGCCTGATGGGACGGTTTT
>WRAA01000222.1 GCA_009780445.1 Defluviitaleaceae bacterium | reverse complement strand
GCCGAAATCCCGCGTCAGCTCCTCCTTGCGAACCACTTCGGGTTCGCGGCGTCGTCACTTCCTTGTCTTTCGACAAAAATCCTCGCGAATGCACATCAAATTTAGCATTGGCGAAGCACTAGCCGACACCATCTTTGCGGCCAGTTTCACGCGATGAGTCGTCGCTTCCTTCTAGCGTACCTTGCAGGTACGCGGCGGCGTCAGCTCCTAGCCTTGCGCGAAACTGATCCGCAAATCCGGTATCGTCTAGTTTCGGAAGAGGTCTATTCCTTGCCGAAAAATTCTTCGTGCCAGATCAGGAAGGTGTAGACCGTCCAGATCTTGCGGCTGTTGTCGGCCTTGCCGCTTCGGTGGTCGTCCAGCAGGCGTTGGATCTCGCCGGGGATGAAGTATAACGCGGCGGCTTCCGATTCGAAGGCTTGGCGCACCTTGGCGTGGTAGACGTCCTCGCGCAGCCAGATCCTGATGGGTACGGGGAAGCCCAGCTTTGGCCGCGACGCCCATTCTTCGGGCAGGGTTTTCTTTGCGGCAAGGCGGAAGGCGTGCTTTGTGTACTTGCCCACGCGCAGATGGGACGGCATACGCGCGGCAACGTCAAACACCCGGGTGTCCAGCAAGGGCATACGGATCTCCAGTGAGTGTGCCATGCTCATCTTGTCGGTGTTCAGCAGGATGTCGCCCGTCAGCCAGGAGTTGATGTCCACCAGCTGCATCTTGGTTATGTCGTCCAGGTGGGCGGCCTTGTCGTAGATGGGTTTTGTGACTTCCTGCGGCGAAGGGCCGCCGTGGGGGTTACGCAGGATCTTCTCGCGCTCCGCCTGTGAGAATATGTTGGCGTTGCCGACGAAGCGTTCCTCCACGGGTTTTGACGCGCGTATCAGGAAGTTCTTGCCCTTGAAGCCGAAGGGAACCGCGCGGGCGGCGGCGGCCAGGAAGCGGCGCAGGCAGAGCGGCAGCTTCGCAAAACCGGCAAGGGAGAGCGGCTCGCGGTAGATGTTGTAGCCGCCGAAGAACTCGTCCGCGCCTTCGCCGCTCATCACGACCTTTACGTGCTGTGCCGCCGCTTCGCAGCCGAAGTAGAGCGCGACGACGGCGGGGTCCGCCAGAGGCTCGTCCAGCGCGTACTGAACCTTTGGCATCACGCCGAAGAACTCGTCCGGGCTGATAAGCTTGCTGTGGTTCTCCGCTCCGATGTTGGCGGAAAGCCGCTTGGCGAACTCGATCTCGTTGTATTGTTCGTGGGCGAAACCTACGCTGAATGTTTTCTTGCCGCCGAAGCTTGCGGCCACGTAGGACGAATCTACGCCGGAGCTTAGGAAGGCGCCGGCTTCGACGCTTGAATACCGGTTGGTGCGGACGGCCTCGCTTACGGCGTGTTCTATCTGCGACACGGCGTCGTCCATGGTCATGTCTGCCTGCGGCGCGTACATCGGCTCGAAATACCGTTTCAGCGAAACTTCGCCGCCGCCGGATACGCCCGTGTACACAAGGCAGTGTCCCGGCGGCAGCTTGTACACCCCGCGGAAGAAGCTTTCGTCCAGCACAGAATACTGGAACGTCAGATAGCTCTCCAAGGCCCGGGTGTTGACTTCCTTCACAAAGCCGGGGTGGCCGGCCATGGCCTTGATCTCCGACGCAAACACGAACTCGCCGTCAAGTTTGGCGTAGTAGAATGGCTTCGCGCCGAAGTGATCCCGCGCGGCGAAGAGCATGTCGCGCGCAGGGTCGTACACGGCGAAGGCGAACAGGCCGCGCAGGCGGTGCGCCATCTCCGTTCCCTCTTCCTCGTACAGGCGCAGGAGGACTTCCGTGTCGGTGTCGCCGGTGAAGGTGTAGCCCCTTGTTTCAAGCTCCGCCCGAAGCTCGCGGAAGTTGTAGACCTCGCCGTTGTACACAATCACGGGGGAGCTTGCCCCGAAGGACATGGGCTGGTGGCCGTGATCCAGATCTTGGTGTTGGAAGCGTCTGTGGCCCAAGGTTATACATTCGCCAAGGTACGCGCCCTGCCCGTGTGGGCCGCGGTGTGCCATACGTTCGCTCATTGCGCCGATTATATGCTCCGGATCCTTATGTTTTCCCGTAAAGCCGCATATGCCGCTCATTTCATCACTTCCCGTTATAAAATTCCGTGCCGAAATACTATACCACTATCTTGCCCATATTTCAATGCCATTGATACAATAGGCTGCGAATAGCATTGTTGAATACAGATTCTAAGATAAATTGATTAGAGTTCTTGCAAATCGCGCAGAATATGCTATAATTGTTTCAATGGACGATAAATCGGACGACTTACAGGAGGTTAGTATGAGCAAACAATCCAAGAAGAATGAAATACTTATCGAATCCGGCACTAACGAACTGGAGGTTATGGAGTTTACGATTGCTGATCGCCACTTTGGCATTAATGTGGCGAAGGTTGTTGAGATTATGCAGAGCACACCGGTGAACCCCATGCCCAACGCGAACCCGTTTATCGAAGGCGTGTTCAAGCCGCGCGACTCCATAATGACGGTTGTGAACCTTCCGATGTACCTTAACCTAGCCACCACGCACAATTCAGAGCGCGATATATTCATCATCACGAACTTCAACAAGGTTAATTCGGCGTTCCGCGTGAATACTGTGGAGGCGATACACCGCATTTCGTGGACGTCTATCGAGAAGCCGGACGGATCCATCTACGGCGGAAACGACGGCGTGGCCACGGGTATCGCGCGTTTTGACGGCCGCCTCATCACGATCATCGACTTTGAGAAGATCTTGGCCGACATTAACCCCAAGACGACCATCCAGATGTCGGAGATCGAGAACCTGCCGAACCGCGAACCGATATTCCAGCCTATCATCATCGCGGAGGACTCGCAGTTTCTTGAGCGGCTTATCATGGAGGCTCTTACCTCCGCCGGTTACACCAATGTTATCAGTTGCAGCAACGGGCTGGAGGCGTGGGAGACTTTGCAGGAGTTTAAGTCCCGCGGGGGCGACATTGCGGAGCATTGCTCCTGCATCATCACCGACATAGAGATGCCGCAGATGGACGGCCACAGGCTGATAAAGCTTGTGCGTGACGACGAAAAGCTCAAGTACATTCCCTGCATAGTGTTCTCGTCCCTTATCAACGAAGAGATGATGCGCAAGGGCATCGCGCTGGGTGCAACGGCGCAGATATCTAAGCCGGAGATCGGCCAGCTTGTTGGCCTTATCGACAAGTACGCGCTTAGGTCTTGATAAACAGAACAGCCGCATATCGCGTTGATATGCGGCTGTTCTGTTTAGGGCGTGTTTGAAAACCCGCTTCCGGCGGATTTTCGAGTGATTTTTTCGCTAGACTAGGAAGTGGCAAACGCCGCGAACCCTTGTGGTTCGCAAGTTTGACACTGACGACGTATGGCGG
>WRAA01000221.1 GCA_009780445.1 Defluviitaleaceae bacterium | reverse complement strand
GCCCTAGGAAGCGACGACGACGCGAACCCTCGTGGTTCGCTAGGAGGAGATGACGACGCACGGCGGAAAATTTGCCGAAAATGCGCCGAAATGGGGTTTTCAAACACGCCCTAGCGCCTGACCCTTACTCCGCCTCCAAGCAACTGAAATTGAAGCTTGTAACATCGAACAGACCCATGTCCGTAAGCTTGATCTCCGGGATCACCGGCAATGCCATGAAGCAGAGGGTCATCACCGGCTCGACATCCCCGCTTATGCCCAAGGATTCGTGCGCCGCGCGGTGGATCTCCGTCAGCTTTGCGTCCACCCATTCGCCGGACTGCTCGCACATAATGCCGGCTACGGGCAGGGGCATTGCCTCCAGCACCTTGCCGTCCTTCGCCAGCAAGATGCCGCCCCCTTGGCCGATCAGAGCCTGTACGGCAAACTCGATCTCCTCGTTGCTGACCCCCGCCGCAATGATGTTGTGGGAATCGTGCGCCACAGAAAGCGCGACTGCGCCGGACTTTATGCCGTAACCCCGGAGCAGAGCCACCGCCACGTTCCCCGTGTTTTTGTGCCGCTCGACCACCACCATCTTGACAATATCCGCGCCCGGGTCGTACACAAAATCACCGGCGGCGTCCCGTTTCACAACTGCGACAGTTTTCTTCGTAACCACGCCGCCCGGCACCAGCTCGATCGTGTGAACCTTGTCGGAGGTAAGCTTCAGCCGCAGCTTGTCCGCGGAAAAGTCCTTGACAAAGAAGCTGCTGCGCATTGCGCTTGCGTCGCGCCGCTTTACGGGGGGCAGGTACTTGCCGTGTTCGGCCGTCAGCTCTCCGCAGATGAAAACCTTTGCCGCCTTGAAGCTTTCAAGATCGTGCAGCAGAACGATATCCGCGCGCCGCCCCGGAGAGATCGCCCCGCGATCCGAAAGCCCGTAGCATTGGGCGGCGTTAAGCGTGGCCATGCGTATGGCGTTAAGCGGCGTTATCCCCTTACTTACGCATAAACGCAGATGATGGTCAAGATGCCCGTGTTCCAAGATAGTCTTGGGCTGACGGTCGTCCGAGCAGAGCATACACCGCCCGGCGTTGCTCTCCGTCACGCCCTCCAGCAGGTTCTCAAGATCGTGGCAGGCGGAACCGTGGCGCATAAGGACATACATTCCGCGGGAAATACGGTCCCGCATCTCTTCCACGGTAGTGCATTCGTGGTCTGTTATAATTCCGGCGGCGGCGTAGGCGTTCAGATCCTTCCCCTCCACCCGCGGGCTGTGCCCGTCGATGGAAACCCCCGCCTCCAACCCGGCGGCGAGGCAGTCCAGCGCGAAGCCCTCCCCGCGCACTACCCCGCGGTAGTTCATAAACTCGCCCAGCCCAAGCACCCTGCCGTCTTTCAGCCAAGTACGGATGTCCTCCGCCCCCACGGCTCCGCCGGAGTTTTCAAAGGCCGTCGCCGGAACGCAGGACGGCAGCATGTACTGTATGTCCAGCGCGGTTTCCTTCGCCGCCTCCAGCATATACTCCATGCCCTGCCCGCCCTTCACGTTTACGATCTCGTGCGGGTCGGCAATGATCGTGGTGGTTCCGCAGGGAACAAGCAGCCGCCCGATCTCCTCCGGGGTGACGTAGGACGATTCGATGTGTATATGGCTGTCGATAAACCCCGGGGCGGCGTACAGCCCCTCCGCTTCATACACAGTCTCCCCCTGATACTCGCCAACTCCGGCTATAACTCCGTCAACAATCGCGATATCCCCGCGGATAATCCCGCCGCCGAAAACATCCACGACCCTGGCGTTCTTGATCACCGCCTGCGCGGGTATACGCCCGGCCGCTGTATCTATGAGTTTTTTAAGCTGATCCTTGCTCATAACATTACCCCCCCGCTGTCCAGATATTGTTGATACCTCCAATACTACACCAATCGCATGAGGAAATCAATGATGTTTTGTTGAATCTTGCCGAGGTATTTAGGTTGTCGCGGCAAGGCGGGCCGGGCGTTGTAACTTATCATAAAATACACTAAATATCGTTTCGTCTGCGAAAATATGTACTTAATACACATCGTAATACCATTGAATTCCGACGTGCATGTTTGGTATTATGTAACGGTATAGGGCAATGACTCGAGTTTTGAGGAGGAACGTATATGATTGACATATCAAGCCGGGATGTTCTGGAGCAGTATCTTTTGGACAAACAGCACATACAGCCGGGAGACGATTGTACTATTACATACTGCGGCGGCGGCGTATCGGGAACCGTCGCGTTTGTGCGCGTAAACGGGCGCGACATGATTGTGAAGCAGGCTTTGGCGAAGCTTAAAGTGGCCGAGGAATGGCTGTGCGACCCCAACCGTATGCAGATCGAAATGAAGAGCAACGAGGTCTACCACCGCCACGTTCCTGAAAATGTCCCCGAAGTATACTTCTACGACCACGACAACTACATCTTCGGGCGCGAAGCGGCACCCGAACACGCCGTCATGTGGAAGAGCAACCTTATGGAAGGCCGGCTGGACTTTGTTGTGGCGGAAAAGGTGATGCGCTCTCTGGTGACCGTACACAACGAATGTTCCAAGGACGCGGAAGTCGCCGAGTTCTTCGCCGACAAAACAATATTCCACGACCTTCGCATATCGCCCTATCTCAAGTTCATACTGAACAAGCACCCACAGCTCACGGAATATTCGCAGCCCATAATCGACGAACTGATGAACAGCGCGATAACCCTGGTTCACGGAGACTACAGCCCCAAGAACGTAATGCAGGACGAGCGCAAGGTCTATCTGCTTGACTTCGAAGTCGCGCACTACGGCCACCCGTCCTTCGACCTGGCCTTCCTCTCGAACCACCTCATACTAAAGTCCGTTCACAAACGCGAATTTGGCGCGGCCTACCTGAGTATGCTGGATCACGTGCTGAACCTCTACTTCGGCGAAATGACCTTCATGGACAAACAGGCCATGGAAGCAAGCTACCTAAAGCTTCTGCCCCTGCTGATGATCGCGCGGGTAGACGGCAAGTCTCCGGTGGAATACTTAGTGGGCAACGCGCAAAAACAACAGCTTGTGCGCGACATGGCCTACGCGCTCATCAACAACAAGGTTCTCTGCCGCAAGGAGATGGTCAAACTCATGCGGCAATACGTCGAGCAAAAATAGCCCGCAACATACAAGAGGCTGCCGCACATTCATGAGAATGATTGCGGCAGCCTCTCGTATTTCGAACAATAAACCTAATAGCCTTGTTCGTCACCTGCAGGATCCAATTCCGGCCACGCCGTGTCCTCGCTGCTCAATAGTCGTAAACATGTCGCAAACCCCTCTCGGTCATAGCATATACATTGCAGATACATGTGTCAACAGTAATTCCTGGCGGCTCCGGACGAAAAAATGCTGTACGGCTTGAAAAGTTGCGCGCGATAATGTATACTGTAATTG
>WRAA01000220.1 GCA_009780445.1 Defluviitaleaceae bacterium | reverse complement strand
TTCGCTAGACTAGGAAGTGGCAAACGCCGCGAACCCTTGTGGTTCGCAAGTTTGACACTGACGACGTATGGCGGAAAAAGCACCGAAAATACGCCGGAATGGGGTTTTCAAACACGCCCTAGTTAGCGTGAGTTCGATGAACAAAAACCGTTCATCGAACTTTGATCACATCCGCACAATTTGCGGAAAGAACACCGCAAATTCTGCGGATAACCTGAAAAATGCTTCGCATTTTCAGCCGCTTACGCGGCCGGTTCGCCTTCGTCGAACTCAGGTTAGTTAGCAGTTATCTCTGAGAACTCAAAGTGTCCTATTTCTGTTACCAGTGTAGACATAGCCGAAAACCTCCATGTACTCCCATTTCCAAGATTATTAATTGAAGTGCTGACACTACCCACTTGATGGCCTTGAGAATCAAATACAGAGAAACGTATTTGAACGAATCCGTAGTCTTCTCCCGATATATTTCTCACTATCCCCTCGATCCTTGGCCATGGGTTAGAAGGTACAACGACAGGATGCGGATGCTCTACCCACTCGAATCTATCGTCTATCCAATCATCGCGGAAGCCGTCATCCCTACGGTATTCATCTAAGCTGCCGTCTTGTGCGCCGGCGGCCTGTTGGTCTGCTTCATTTTGCAGTTCGGCAGAACCGACACAATATGCCAGCAGCAAGACAACCGCTGCAAGGCAAGCAACCAGTTTCACAAGTTTTTTAAACACATCTGACCTCCTATGCGCGAACCTCTCTCTCCAACACCTTACGGACTGCGCCCGGCGCGGAGGCCATTTCCTCGAACAGATCCTCCGCCACTTCGCCAAGGCCAACTTCGTACAGATCCACGCCGAAGTACACCGGGTCGGAAAGCACCGTGCGAAGCTTCTCACGGCAGCCGTCCGTATTGCCAAGCGTAATGCCGGCAAGCCGCGCCTGCAAGGTCTCAAGCATAGGGTCGGGGCTTGGCGCGAAGGTGTTGCCCTTGTCGTCCACGCCGAGAAGATAGCGGCACCACGCCGCAAGCGTCAGCGGTATGGCGCGCAAGCTTGTCACGTCCATACCATTCGCGGCGTAAGCCTTCAGCGTTTCGCCGAAGCGTATGGGAACCTTCTGCGAAGTGTCGCATGCGATACGCTGCGGGGTATCGGGCATGAAAGGGTTGGGCAGGCGCACGCCCAGCACCTCGTCTATAAACGCCCGCGGCTCGATAATGCCGGGATCCACCACCACGGGCAGGCCTTCCGCATAACCTATCTTCTCCACAAGCTTCACAAGGTCGGCGTCCTTCATCTCGTCGCTGATCTTGGTGTAGCCCAGCAAACATCCAAACACCGCCAGGGCCGTGTGCAGAGGGTTCAGGCATGTGCAGACCTTCATCTTCTCCACCTTGCCCACGGTGGCGCGGTCTGTAAAGAGTATCCCGGCCTTGTGCAGGGCGGGGCGGCCGTTGGGGAAGTCGTCCTCGATAACCAGGTACTGCGCCTCTTCCGCGTTCACAAAGGCCGCGGCGTGGCTGTGCCTGGACGTAATTGTGATCTGCGTGTCCTCGAAACCTGTGGCGGCGAGCATCTTGGCCACGCTTTCGTCCGGGCGCGGCGTTATCTTGTCGATCATACTCCACGGAAACGATACCTTCGCCCCGTCGTTAACATACGCCGCGAAACCCGCGTCGGCGTGGCCGTTCTCCGCCCACTTTTCGGCAAAGGCCAACATCGCCCCATGCAGCCGCGTTCCGTTTTCCGAGCAGTTGTCCATGCTGACCATGGCGACAGGGCTCGCGCCCGCCAGATAACGCGCATACAGCAGGGACGCCGCCTTGCCCATGAAGCTAACCGGCGAAGCGGGTCCGTCCGCAAAGTCCTTCGCCACATCCGGCCACACGCCGCCGTCCGCCCCGTGCAGGGCATAACCCTTCTCCGTAATCGTAAAGCTCACCATCTGCAGGGACGGCTTGGCAAACACTTCGGCCAGCCTGTCCCACTGCTCCTTGCCGCCGTCAAGCTTCAAGGACTTCACAATACTGCCGACCACCGTTTTCTCGATACTGCCGTCGGCCTTTAGTGTGGCCAGCAGGGTGAGGTTGTCGTGCGGGGCGAATATGGTGTCCTCTTCCTCCGTCTCCACGGCCACAACAATGCCGCGCGTCTCCAGCCCGCCGTCCAGCAGCATCTGCATGGACTTCGCGGGGAACGCCCTGAATATGTTACCCGCGCCAAAGTGCATCCACACCGGCGAAGCCTCCGTAGCCTGCCTCACGGCCTGCCTGTCATACCGCGGCAGGGTTATGCCGGCCGCCTCCCACTTCGTAACATCCCGCAATTCCAAATCATTCAAGCGCATACACATCCTCCTTCTCAATCTTTCCTAATGTAACCGAAGTGATCGTCGTAGAAATATTCGTCTGTGTCCCTGCTGTCCGGGTCTTGCGGTTTAGAGCAAAGTTTGGCGCAGACAGCCGCGGTAAGGGGGATCGTCAGCAACATGCCGAGACTGCCGACGAGTACGCGCAGGAACTCCACGGCGATCATCTCCATGTTGAGGAATTCGGCCATGGAAGTCGCCGTTGCAAAGACAAGCAGCACCAGCGAGAGCGAACTGCCGATGTAGGCCAGGATGAAGGTGTTAAGGTTCGCGCCCAGGACATCCTTGCCCACATTCAGGCCGGAGCGCAGAAGCCCCTTAAAGTCCGACAAGCCGGCCTCCCGAACTTCATAGACAGACGAAGCCACGGACATAGCCGCGTCCATAATAACACCTGTCGCGCCGATAATCACCCCGGCAAACACCAACGCCTGCAGATCCAAGGGAACCTCTATCGGCAGGAAGGAGAGCATCTGCGCCTCCTGGTTCAGCATCCCCGTCAGGTTCAGCACACCGTCCATAAGCAGCATCAGCACCCCGGCGGCAACCACGCCGCCAAGACATCCGGCGACAGCCCCCAGAGCCTTCCTGCCAAACCCCAGCACCAGCACCATCGTCGAAACAATCGCATACACGCAGATGACTATAGCGGAAGCGTAGATATTCCGGCCGGACAAAATCGCCGGCACAAACACCCAGAATATCGCGGCGCAGGTGAAGCCCAGGGATATTATCGCGTCGAAACCCTTCTTGCGCCCAAACAGCAGCATCAGCGCGAAGAACACCGCCCCAAGCACGGCAATGCGGTTGATTCGCACATAACCGGCGAAGTGATAACCGCCGAAGAACTCGTCGTAGACAAGCAGGATCCTGTCGCCCTCGCGCACTTGACGTTCGGCGGTTACGGCGAATGACGACAGGCTCTGTTCAGCCGCAACATAACCCTCGCCCGATATCCGCGCCACAAAGAATATGTATGTGTTGACGAACTCAAGGTCGGTGCCGAAGGTCCGGCGGTCCTCCACGATATCCACAATATCTGTGACGACGGCAGAGCGGAAGTACAGCCCGTCCGCATCCCGCGCGGCCGACGGGCGGTCGTCAACAATACTGTTCCCGACAAT
>WRAA01000219.1 GCA_009780445.1 Defluviitaleaceae bacterium | reverse complement strand
CACACGTCTAGCATCCGGAGCGTCAGCGTAGGAAAAAGCTGACGACGCACGGCGGAAAATTTGCCGAAAATGCGCCGAAATGGGGTTTTCAAACACGCCCTAAGCAAGCTTTTTTTCGCGGAAGTAAATTTGGGTTTTGTCGCATAATATTTGAATTGACACGCAAAGTGCAAATTTGTTATAGTGAACGTACTTGACAGGCGTAAAATATTGTCGGCTGAAGCTCGCCGGTTAAAGGTTGGTGTCGTATGCGTTTGACGGTGAGAGAAGCTTTGCGCTTTGGCGGGCTGGAGGATGCCCGGGTTGTCGCGGGCGAACAGCATCTGGATAGGCTCATCGAGAGCATTAGCGTGGTGGAGGTGGCCGAGCCGAATGTCTCGAACTGGTTGGTGAAGAACGAGATGTATATCACGTCCTTCTACGCCATCAGAAACGATATCGAGATGCAGAAGCTGGTTATCCGATCGCTGTTTGACCACGGTTGTTGCGCTATTGTGATCTGCCACGTGGGCATGTTCTTCAACACGGTGGATGCTTCCGTCATCGAACTGTGCGACCAACTGCCAATACCCTTAATTATCGCCAAGCCCGAAACCTCCTATGCTCAGATTATCCAGCCCGTGTTCGAGACGTTATTAATGAAGGATGACGACGACGCTAAGACCGAAGAACTCTCCACGGTGCGGGACGATTTTCTCGATCTGATTATCAACGAGAACGACATGCAGCAGGTGTTCAAGAAAATGTCGCGGATAATCAGGCAGAACATATCGTACTACGACATCAGCTGTGCCTACATCTATTCCAACAAGGCAACCCGTGAGGTAGACGCGGAGATCTCCCATCTGAAGGAAAATTTCAACAGCATCCTGGACGAATGTGAAAAAAACAAGTATGTGACAACGACGGGCGACGGCGTTTCTCGCTTTACGTACCTTATTCGCACGCACAGGAACCTGTTCGGTTTTATCGTAATAAACTACAGAACCGCAGACGAACTGCCCGGACTCCAAAAAATTGCCGACGCGCTGAACGTTGCGTGCAGCCTCACATTTAGCAGGCAGAACAAGAGAGCCGACATCAAGGAGCAGTATTTCCAGGAATTCCTGGGCGACCTGCTGGTCTGGAACTTTCGCGATGAAGAGATTGCCGTTAAGTGCGGGCGCGAGTTTGGTGTAAAGCTGGAAGATAAGGATCGCATAATACTGATAAACATTAACACCATACAGCAAATATTCAACCACTCCAAACGTCTCGAGACAGCTATATATGTCAAGAGATACATCTTCCCCAATATCGCGGAGCTGGTGCAGAGCTTTAACAAGAACAATCTCACCGTTAACCGCAGTGACACTATCATGATCTTCCTGGAGAACTCGAAGGCCGATGCAACCACGATGGAGGTTGCGCGAAGGGTGCTGTCGCTGTTCATGGGTATTGGCAAGTTCTCGGTGTCTATCGGCATAAGCGAGCTGTTCGAAAGCCCATCGAACATACCGGTGGCCTATAATCAGGCGTTTTCGGCGGCAATTTCCGGGCGCAGCCAATACGGCGAGAACAAGATTACCACCTGGCGCGACATATGGTTCTACCAGGTGATCAAGAAGGCCTCGGAGGACAGCGAGGCGGCCGATATGTGCGACGCTCTCTTGCGGCCTCTTGTGCAATACGACAAACATCACTCAAGCGACTTGCAGAATACGCTGGTGGAACTGCTGCTCTGCAACAACGATATCAGCGTCGCCGCGGGCCGGCTGTACGTACACCGCAACACCCTCCTGCAACGACGCAACAAGATTGCGGAAATCTACGGATACTCGCCGTTTGACATGCCCCATCTCCTGAACTTCCTGCTCGCCATAAAGATGCTGGACAAGTAGCACTATGTGCATCTGCCCATAGCATACGAATAATCTCTGTGCCAAAAAACGATGTAAATGAAGCCCCCCTATGGTAGTATTAGTTGCGATAATGCATACTAAGGTAGGGGGGCTTGTTTGTTTTGACGCCGGGTATGGTGTAATGAATATGACTTGGAGAGGAGCTGTGGGAATGTATGAGTGAAGAGGTCAGATCGGTAAATCAGGCAGCAATTTCTAACGACTACGCCGTAGAGCGTGTTAAACCGGAGGACAAGCAGAGCGCGCTCAGCGTAATACTCGTTACGACGGGCTTTTGCATCGCTATGTCCGGCTTGTTTACCGGGTCGGCCGTGGCGGCCGGGGCATCGCTTCGGACGGCGATTATCGCGGGGCTTGTAGGCAACGCTATCCTTACCGTCTACGGTGGCTTTATGGGAATCGCGGGGGCCAGGGAAGGTGTGGCTACGTCTATGCTGGCGCGGCACGGTTTTGGCCGTGAAGGTTCGAAGATCATCGGCATCATGGTGGCGGTTGTGCTGTTGGGGTGGTTCTCTGTGCAGCTTGGGTTCTTCGGGCTGACGATCAACACGATGTTCCCCGGCGGCGGATTTATCACTAACAGCGTCGTCGCGGCGGGTTGGGGCGGGCTGCTTATGATGCTTACGGCGTACTTCGGTTACAAGGGGCTTAATGTCCTGAGCTATATAGCAGTGCCTCTGCTGTTCGTGATATCCGGCTTTGGCATGGTGCTTGCGGTGGAGCAAGGCGGCGGATTTGGCGGAGTAATGGCCATAACGCCGATGTACGAGTTTGGCATGGCCACGGCGATTGTCCTGTTCGTGGGTTCCTTTGCGGCCGGCGCGACGATCCAGGCCGACATAACCCGTTATGCCAAGGACGGCAAGACCGCTGTAATCGCGTGCATCTGCGGCTACATGGGCGGTAACTTCTTTACGATACTCGCGGGATTCGTCACGACGCTTGCAACCGGCGAGGGTGACCTGCCGGCCGTTATGCTTGCGCTGGGGCTGGGCATACCCGCTCTGATAGTACTCGTCCTGGCGCAGTGGACGACTAACGACAGCAATCTCTATTCCGCCAGCCTGGGCCTGTCGAATCACTTCAATGTATCCAAGAAGAAGATCGTCATCGCTACAGGCACCATCGGTATTGTGCTGGGTATGGCGGGCATAGCCGACCACTTCGTTGGCTGGCTCAGCATCCTTGGTATCGGCACACCACCCGTTGCAGGCATCATCATCGCCGACTACTTCGTACTCAAGAAGATGAAGTACGACTTCGGCCCCGGCACGAGGTATGTGGCGTGGAACATCCTGGCCTTCGTGAGTTGGGGCGCGGCCTTCCTGTTCGCCTTCTTTGTGGATATCGGCGTGCCGTCGGTAAATTCCATCGTCATCGCGTTTGTGCTGTACGTCATACTCATGAAAACCGTCGGTCAAAAAGGCGTCGGCCTTGTGGGAACGTCAGTGGAGTAGCGGAGTATAGCACTATAACACCATAATTATCGGAGGGAAACAATCATGCCATCTAAAATGGATCTGGAGCTGTCAAAAGCTGCTTACAAGCTGATGCACGACCTGGTAAAGGTCAAGAAGGGTGAGAGCGTT
>WRAA01000218.1 GCA_009780445.1 Defluviitaleaceae bacterium | reverse complement strand
TTCGCAAGTTTGACACTGACGACGTATGGCGGAAAAAGCACCGAAAATACGCCGGAATGGGGTTTTCAAACACGCCCTAGCACTTGCGCAAAAATCCTGCGTTTGCTTGGAGTGTTTTCAAGTTGAATGGCTATAGCTTCCTGTATCCCGCGGCCTTCTTCAAACGGTTCATCACCGCAAGCCCAAGCCCCTCTTCGCTGTAGGCCTCGGCGTAAGCATGTGTTATGCCGTGCCTGTCCAGCTCCCGCAGAACGTCATACAGATTCACGGCGGCTTCGGCCGGATCTGAACCCTTGCCCAGCGAGAAGATACGCGCGGGGGTGTCCTCGTAGTAACGGATGTGTTCGTCCGTGGTGACTACGCCCACAACCGCCGCCGCGTCCTGCCGCCGCCTTTCGCGCACCGCCTCGTCTATCTTGCGGCGCGAAGCTTCGGCCGCGCCGTACACAATGGTCAGCTCGGCCTTGGGCGCGTAGTGTACATATGCCATTCCCGGCGCCTTCGGCCTTGCCCCGCTCAGCGCAAGCGCGTGTACCGCCGGGTCGATATCCACCCTGCCCACCACGGCCTCGAGATCCGCCACGGTGATGCTGCCCGGCCTAAGCAGGCACGGCACATCCCCGCTGACGTCCACAATGGTGGATTCCAGCCCAAGCGCGGACATGCCGCCGTCCACTATCATGTCGATCTTGCCCGAGAGATCCGCCGCGACATGCTCCGCCCTGGTGCTGCTGGGGCTGCCGGACACATTGGCCGAAGGCGCGGCAACAGGAACACCCGCCGCGCGCAGCAGCTCCCGCGCAACAGGGTCGGACGGCATACGCACCGCCACGGTGTTAAGCCCGCCGGACACAATATCGTCCACACCTTCCGAACGCTGTGTCACAAGGGTAAGCGGCCCAGGCCAGAACGACGCGGCAAGAGCCTGCCCGTGCGGGTTAAGCCCCGCCGCAACACCGCCCAGCTGCGCCATATCCACAATGTGCAGAATAAGCGGATTGTCCGACGGCCGCCCCTTCGCCGTATATATCTTGGCACATGCCGCCGGGTCAAACCCGTTCGCGCCCAGCCCGTAGACCGTCTCCGTGGGGAAGGCCACAAGCCCGCCGGCGCGGATGCACAACGCCGCTTGGCCGATCAGCTCGCGGTCGGCCGCGGTAAGCTCCCCCGAAATACGCAGCACAGACGTGTTCATGCGCCGCAGCACTTCTTGTACTTCTTGCCGCTGCCGCAGGGGCAGGGTTCGTTGCGGCCGGGCACAGGCTCCTTGCGCACTGTTGTGGAACGCTTCTGCTCGACATACAGTTCGTCCTGACGCTCCGGCGTGAACACATTGTCCCATTCGGGCAGCGCGTAGAGGTGATCCGCCTTGTACTCCACCATCTTCCTGTACAAATTCTCAAACGTAAAGCTTACGTCAATCTGCGACGTTTCCTCCAGCTCCTTCATCTGCTCCGTCTCGAAGGGTGTGTCCAGAGCTTCGTTAATGCCGTCCATGAAGCCCAGGAACATCTCCGCGCTCATGCCATAACCCGCGCCCAGCTCTTCAAGCGTGCCGGAAAACGTCGTTTTCTTGCTCCGTAAAAGATCCTCGTATATTTTCTGCTCTTGCGGGAGATATTCATTCCAGTGTTCCGCCACAGTCTGGCCTTGCCTGTCGTATGCCCGTGTTATCCATCTTTCGTAAATGCTCATAGTTCCTCCTGAGTCTGCGCTTCTTCGAGTTTTAATGCTATTACTATACACCGGATCATAATATTTGTCTAGGGCGTGTTTGAAACAGGGCTTAGAATGCTTATGCGGATGTAGGGCAGTTTCTCTGTTATAAGCGCGGTGATGTCGTCTGTCTGCGCCTTGTAGCTCTCGCTGTGTTCGCCCAGCACAAGGTCGGTGATCATCTCCTTGCGTATGAAGCTGATGATTGTCGCGGTAATATTTTCCCCGCACACTCCGTGAACGATACCACCAAACTGCGTGGCATAGCTGAAAAGCTGCTGCAAAAGCTCCGCCGTCTTATCCCCCTTCAGAATATTGTTGCCGCGCGTAACATGCAGGACGTGAAGCTCGGCAGGCTCGCCGCCCGCTATTTCAGCGCCGCACTCTATCAACCGCCTGGAGTTCGACTGCGGCGTTATACACACAAGAACCTTTTTACGAAGCACATAACCACTCCTCAAGATAGTTGTAACCCATATCAATTATATCACACGACATAGCTATTGTTAAGCCAATATTTATATGTTATAGTACTGTAAAGATTAACTCCAAACGTAGCAAATCCCCGGGAGGGATCGTATGATAATAGGTATCGATATCGGCGGAAGCACCACCAAGATAATAGGCCAGGACGGCGGAACGCTGAAAAAACCGCTGTTTGTACGCGCCACAGACCCTGTGGCCTCGCTGTTCGGCGCGTTTGGCAAGTTTGTGGACGAACACGCGCTGGAACTTGCGGACATAGAACGAATAATGGTCACGGGCGTTGGATCGTCCTATATAACGCGGCCTATCTACGGCCTTCCAACCCACAAGGTTGACGAGTTCGCGGCTATCGGCCTTGGCGGCCTTGCGCTTTCCGGGCTTGACAACGCCATCATCGTCAGCATGGGCACCGGAACGGCCATCGTCCGGGCGGACAAATTTTCCTCCGCGCATATCGGCGGCACGGCCATCGGCGGCGGCACGATACTAGGGCTGGCCAGCCGCATGTTAAACGTCCGCCAAATAGACACCATCACCGAAATGGCCTCCCACGGGAATCTGCACAACGTGGACCTGATGGTGGGCGATATCTTTAAGGACGTTATGGAGAGCCTTTCGCCGGACACAACCGCGTCCAACTTCGGCAAGCTGTCGGACACAGCCACGCCCAACGACATCGCGCTGGGCATCCTGAACATGGTGTTCCAGTCCATCGGCATGACGGCACGCTTCGCCCTGCTTAACCACAACATCAACGACATGGTGCTGACGGGCAACCTCAGCACATTCAAGGAATGCCGCGAAGTTTTTAACGCGCTGAAAAAGTTCTTCGACATGAACTTCGTGATACCTAAGTTTTCAGAGTTCGCCACAGCCCTGGGCGCGGCACTTTCCAACAAATCAGGGGGTACGGCGTGAAAAAGTTACTCGATTCCTCCCGGTTCGGCAACTGGCTGTCACTCCTGCCGCTTATCGCTTCGGTGATCGTTATGTACATGGTGGCCACGCAGATCGGCCTGATCTGGGGCTGGCTGGTGTTCTTTCTGGGCGCGGTGTCTCCCTTTGTGTCGGGCTTTGTTATTGCCTATGTGCTGAACATGCCCCGCGGCGGCATCGAGAGACTGCTGGACAAATTCCTCTACGGAAGCCGTGGCGGCCACATCACGCCATACCTGCGCGCGCGCAAGTTCGGCATCAGCGTCCTGCTCACATACCTCTCCCTGCTGTTCATCGTCATACTGGTCACGAACATCGTAACGCCCCGCATCTACCAGAGCATCATGGAGTTCGTGGAGTTC
>WRAA01000217.1 GCA_009780445.1 Defluviitaleaceae bacterium | reverse complement strand
GGGCTGTATTCCGTCTGCATATCGGTGCTTACGCGTATGTATGCGGCCGCTATTTTCATGTTAATCCACCACCCCTTGTGCGGCGGCGAAGCTCCAGTTCACGCAGGAACTCTTCGCGCTCGCGCGGCGCGATGGGTATGATCCTCTCCCGGCCGCCGTCCGTGTATGTTATGTCCAGCACATCCTTGGTGAACACCGGGGAGAAGTAGGCCGTGTTGAATAAACGAAACCGCCCGGACCCCGCCGCGACTTCACGGATGTTGGCGTAAGGAATTCGGCGCACCTTGTACAGGCCGGACTTTATCGCCAAACAATCGGCATCCGGCCTGTAGCAGGTTCGAAGTGTCGGAAGCGTCAACAGCAGAAGCGACAGCGAAGACAGCAAAACAGGCCCGGCGTCCATGATGAACAGGGTAGGGGAGAAGAAGGCGTCGCCCGCAATGCGGAGACCCCAGAGCCTATGGATGTTCAGTACGTTGAACACGCCTACAAACAGGCCGAAAGCAAGCATTATCGGCGGCCACCACCAGTCTACCTCCGCCTCAAAGTCTCGCCCGTGGCCTCCTTCGGGCAGTTCATACGGGTTTCCAGATCGCACACAAAATCATCTCTCTTTCGCGGAGACACGAATACAATCCGCTCCTGCCCGTCATCGTTCTCGAACTTTATCTCGACGGAATTGCGCGGGATGCTGCGCAGCTTTACGCTTGCCTCGTCCGCCCCCGATATCTTGGTCACTGCGCGTATCCGGGTGTAGGCGATTTTGTATTGCCGCGTGCGGCCAAGGCTTATGACAAGCTCGGTTTCGTCCAGCTTGTAGTAGGCGCGCAGGGTGCTGGTGATAAGCGGCAGGGCGATAATGAAGGCGACGAACACAAAGATGTCTACAAGACCTGTGTCAACCTCGAGGCCGCGTCTGGCGTACATCATAATGATGTTGAACACCAGAGCCGCCGCAAAGACCCACACCCAGAGACTTACCCGTGGTTTATACTTCAACTTGCAACCTCCTAACATCGTATTCATCCGCGACTATCCTTGACTCCAGTTCGTGTATGAATGTTGCTGTGTCGTTGGGCGCGATAACAACCACCGCGCCCTTGCGCTTGCCGCTGTGATACCGTATCTCCACGGCTTTCAGCGACAGCACTGCCCTCAAACTGCCCATGATGTCAAGCTCTTCACCGGGTTGTACCGGCTTCGCCGAAAATATCATGTGGTACGGGAGTTTCAGCGGACTGTTCAGCCCATACCTGATGATGAGAGCGTTTTCGCCGATCTCATATGTCGTGAACATCAGCGAATAGATGAAGATCGCCCCGGCGATTATGAAGATCACGCTTGCGGCGTTTCCGAGCATCGGCAGGAAACCTTGGTCGGAATCGCTTGTGTTGTACAGCAGCAGGATGTTGGCGCACACCGCAAGGGGATACGCCCAGAGCAGCCTGCCCAGGGACGGCCGAAATTTCATGGTGTACACCTCATCAGAAATAGCGCGTAGCCAGGATCAGCCCGAAGAATGCCGCGGCGATACCCAGAGCCGCGAAGTCCCGCTGTGTAAGGCGCATGATCTTCATGCGGGTGCGGGGCGCGTCCGGGCGGTAGCACCGGGCTTCCATGGCCATCGCAAGCTCGTCCGCACGGCGAAAGGCCGAGATAAACAGCGGGATAAGCAGTGGGATGAGGCTGCGGGCCTTCTTGACGATGCCGCCCGTTTCAAAGTCCGCTCCGCGTGCCTTCTGCGCCTTCATGATCTTGTCCATCTCCTCCACAAGGGTTGGGATGAAGCGCAGGGCGATTGTCATCATCATGGCGATTTCGGCGGCGGGTACGCGCAGCTTCTTCAGCGGAGTCAGCACGAACTCTATCGCCCCGGTGAGGTCGATGGGGGATGTGGTGAGCGTCAGCAGTGACGAGCTGAATATCAGCAGGATCAGCCGCGAACCCATCATTGCTGCGCGGCTGAGGCCTTCTGTGTATACGGATATGAAGCCGAGGCGGAACACAAGATCGCCCCCCGGCATAAAGAACATGTTAAGCGCGACAGTGAACAGGAGCAAGATGAAGATCGCCCGCAGACTGCGCAGGATGAAGCTTAGCGGCACGGTGGAGACCTTGATGCTCACCGCGATAAAACACGCCGCAACCACATAACCGGGCGCGGATGTGATGAAGAACAGCATGATGATGAAGGTGAACGAGCATACCAGCTTGAAGCGTGGATCCAGGCTGTGGATTGGCGAATTGGCCGGGTAGTATTGGCCGATGGCGATTCTTGGCATGTGGGTCTCCCTAGTTTTTCAGGAACTGGTGGAGCAGCTGTGTGGCCTCGTGGGTGGTGAACGGGGTGCCGGGGATGTCCAGCCCCTTGGCGCGCAGCTCTTGGAAGAGGCGGCTGACCACGGGCGCGTCCAAGCCGATGTTCTCGAGAGCCTTTGCGTCGGCAAAGACTTCCTCGCGCGTGCCCTGCTTGAAGATGGTACCGCTGTGCATTACGATTATTTTGGACACGTACTTGGCGATGTCCTCCATGCTGTGAGACACAAGCACTACGGTGATGCCAAGCTCGTCGTGCATGTTCTTGATGGTAGAGAGGATGGTGGTGCGGCCGCGCGGGTCAAGCCCGGCGGTTGGTTCGTCCAGTATTAACACGGAGGGCTGCATGGCCAGTACGCCGGCAATGGCCACCCTGCGCTTCTGCCCGCCGGACAGCTCGAAGGGGGATTTCTCGAAGCTGTCCGCCCCGATGCCCACCAAGGCCAGAGCCTTGCGCACCCGCGCGTCCACTTCGTCCCTGCCCAGCCCCATGTTTTCGGGGCCGAAGGATACGTCCTTGTAGACGCTGACCTCGAAGAGCTGGTGCTCCGGGTACTGGAACACCAGGCCGACGTTCTGGCGCGTGGCGCGCAGAGTGGCTTTGTCTGCGTGGATGTCCGCGCCGTGTATGCGGATCGTGCCTTCCGTGGGTTGCAGCAGGGCGTTAAAGTGTTGTATCAAGGTGCTCTTGCCCGAGCCTGTGTGGCCGATAAGCCCCACGAACTCGCCCGCGCCCACGTTTAGCGTGATGTTGCTCAGCGCGGCCTTGGCAAAGGGGGTGCCGGGGCTGTAGGTGTGGCCAAGCCCTACACACTCGATTGCCGCTGTTTGATGCTGCATATTGCGTCCACCATCTCTTCTATCGTGAGTATTTCCGTATCAATCGGTATGCCCAGCTTGTTCAGCTCCGCGCAGATCTCCGTTGTCTGCGGAGCCTCCAGCCCAAGTTCGCGCAGGCGGTCCAGCTGGGTGAACACCTTTGCGGGAACGTCGTCCATTTTCACGCGCCCGCCCTCCATCACTATCACGCGGTCCGCCTGGGCGGCTTCGTCCATGTAGTGGGTGATCAGCACGATGGTGATGCCGTCCTCGCAGTTTAGGCGGCTGACGGTTCGCAGAACCTCCCTGCGGCCTATGGGGTCCAGCATGGCCGTGGGTTCGTCCAGCACGATACAGTCCGGGCGCATCGCAAGGATGCCGGCGAT
>WRAA01000216.1 GCA_009780445.1 Defluviitaleaceae bacterium | reverse complement strand
TTTTGTCGCCGCCGTGTGGTGTCGGCTTGGGGCGCGGAGCGCGTTCGGGCGCGGTGGGTGTTTCCGGCGGCGTATGGGTTCGCGGCGTATGGGTTCGCAGTGTGTCCGCGTCCGCTTTCGGCGCGGCCTTGGCCTTGACGCCGGCGACGCTGAATGACACGGTGAGCGGCGTGTCGAAGCTTGTCCGGAAGTAGGACTCGATCAGCTCGGCTATGTTGTGGGTTTTCAGCAGGAAGGCCGCGTCGTAGGGCGTGGATATCGCAAGAAGCCCCCTGCCGTCCGCCTGGACCGAAACACGGCCGGGAGCCGCGTCGGCAAGGATCTTCGCGCACAGCGGAGACACGCGCTTCACCTTGGCCACAAGGTTGCCCCATGCCGCGTCCACAACTTCAAACGCGCCGCGCTCGCGGTTCACGGGCAGGGAATAGGACACCAGCACCTTGGCCGTGCCAATCTTGGGAAACAGCCCGGAAAGCTCGCTTTCAAGGTCGTGAATATGCCCTTCGTCGATAAGCTCGGGGCTGTGGATGCGCACGTTAAGCGTGCGTTCGGAAGAGTTTACAAGCACCTTCTCCACATTTGTGCGGGAAAACGCGTTGATAGTTTTCGCGGTGAATGACGCCGGCGTGAACACCGACGTAAATTTTCGCATCTGCATAGTTCACCTAAATATAGTAGACCTCTTATAGCTTACGTATTTCATCGAAGAGGACGCTCAGCAGCTTGTCCTCCGGAACTGTGGCGACAACCTTGCCCTTGGCGAAGATGATGCCGGAGCCTTTGCCGCCGGCGATGCCGATGTCCGCGTCCTTGGCTTCGCCCGGGCCGTTTACGACACAGCCCATCACGGCGACCTTGATGGGTTTGCGGACAGTTTCCAGGAAGTTCTCGACCTGTTCGGCCATGCCGATAAGGTCGATCTCTGTGCGGCCGCAGGTGGGGCAGGAGATCAGCACGGGGCCGAAGCAACGCAGCTCCATGGACTGGAGTATCTCCCGCGCCACGCGGACTTCCTCCACCGGGTCTGCCGTGAGCGACACGCGTATGGTGTCGCCGATGCCGCGTGAGAGTAGTGCCGCGATGCCCGCGGCGGACTTAACCGTGCCGGCGTGCAGTGTGCCGGCCTCGGTGATGCCGATGTGCATGGGGTACGGCACCTGCTCGGCTATCAACCGGTAGGCTTCCAGCGTATGCGGCACGCCGGAGGCCTTGATCGAAATGACGATGTTGCCGAAGTCCAGCTCTTCGAGCAGGCGCACGTGGTTCAGCGCGGATTCGCACAGCGCGGCCGGTGTTATGCCGCCGTGGCGCGCCAGCACGTCCTTTTCAAGGGAGCCGGAGTTCACGCCGATGCGTATCGGCAGGCCGCGTTTGGCCGCGGCGGCCACCACAAGCTTCACGCGCTCGCGATCGCCGATGTTGCCCGGGTTCAGGCGCAGCTTGTCCACGCCTTGCGCCACGGATTCCAGCGCGAGGCGGTGGTCGAAGTGGATGTCGGCCACCAGCGGTATGCGGATCTGCCGCTTGATGCCGCCCAGAGCCTCTGCCGCCGTTTTGTCGGGCACAGCAACACGCACGATCTCACAGCCCGATTCCGTCAGCTCGTGTATCTGGCGGACGGTTGCGGCGATATCGCGCGTGTCGGTGTTGGTCATCGACTGAATTGTGATAGGGTGCGTGCCGCCGAGCTTTACGCCGCCGACGCTTACAACGTTGCTGATTCTGCGGTTATACATGTTAACACCTTAGTTGGCGAATTCGTCTATCTGCGAGAAGTTCATGATGTTGTTGGTGTTTGGTGCCGCGCCCGGCTGGGGTATGGCGGATTGTTCGGCCGCCTGTGCCTGCGTGTACTGTTCGGGTTCGTCCGGCGGATCGGCTAAGGGTTCGGGCGTGGGGTTCGGCGCGGGCGTAAGCGGTGCGGGGGTGGGGAAGGGCATGGGCGTGGGCAGCGGAGCGGGCAGCCCGCCGGGGAATGGCACGGGTGTCGTCTGCGGCGACTGGAAGGGGTTCGCGGGCTGGCCGCCGGCGGGGGGCGTCAGGTTCGGCATGAAGGAGACCGGCGTCATCACGATCTGGTATTCCTGCCGCGCCTGGTTCAGCTCCAGCTGCATCGTCCAGTTGTCATAACCTTCGTGGCGCACCACGATGCTGTGCGTGCCGAAGGGGGCAAGGTGGGAGATAGGTGCGTCGCCGATTAAACTGCCGTTGATGCTGACGCTTGCGCCGGGCGGCGTACTGCTTATCACAATCATGCCCATTTCGACAAGCTCCGTCAGCTCTATGTCCAAGACTTGGTCGGGTTCGGTCATGCGGATCACTTGCAGGAACGGCACATGGCCTTCGCTGGTGACGGAGATGGTGTATTCTTCGTCCAGCGCGAGGATGATCGGCTCCGCGCGGGAATGCTCCACGCCGTCGATCTCCAGAACGTAGCTGCTTACGCCGATGTTGATGGTGAGAACGCCCGTGCGGTACTGCGCCGCCGCGAGGTCGATCTCGAACAACTCCCCGTTTGCCAGCACGATCTCGCGCACCATAGGCTCGATGTTGTCGCCGCGCACCACGATACGGTGCGCGCCTTCAAGCAGGCGGATCTCCGTGGAGTCGGCCAATTGGCGGAAGATGGATGTGTTGATCTCCACCGTGCCGCCGCGCACGTCGCCGTAGTTCAGGAAGCTGACGGTGCCGTGGCTCCGGTTGACCTCCACGAACAACGCGCGGGAGCGTATTCCGCTGATCGTCACAATGTCGATGGGGTCGATGCGCTCTATGTCGAAGCGGTGGCCGCGGTAGATCACGATTGTGGAATCGTCATAGCTGTAGCTGCTTGCGCCGATGTTGATGGATCTGCGATCCGGGCTGATGTGTACGGAGCGTACCATGCGGTGTTCCCAGCCGCCCGGGCTTATCTGGATGCTGTTGGCGTTGGACGTGGCGGAGTCGTAGCGCACGTCCACGATATTGCCGGGGTTAAGGCTGGCCGCGCTGATTTCGGCGCGGTTGCGGTTCAGGATGATCGTTTCGGGCGAGACATTCAGCACCACAGTCTGCCCCGTGTCCGCGTCCATGACCCTCACGCGGCTGTCCGACAGAGTGATCTCCGACACAACACCGGTCAGGCTTGCCCCCTGCGCGGCGGTTATGCCGGGGGACGCGTCCGCGCCGGCCAAGTGCGGCGGCTGCGCGGGTGCGGATATCTGCGGGGCGTTGCTCGTAAAGTGGTTCAGCACGATGCCAAAGACGGCAACACAAATAATCACGCCTATGACAAGGGTGACGATGTAGAACAGTGTCAGTTGAGATTTCTGCGGTTTCATCTTGGTCTTGGGCGCGGGCGGCGTGTGCCGCGGCGCGCGGGTCTCCGGCGCGGAGCCTTCGGCGGCATTGGCGGCGGCACCGGCGGCGCGGGCTTCTCCGCTGGGTACGTAGACCACGCCGTCCTTCTCCAGCATCCTCGGCATACGCCGGCTGTCGTACAGATTATCGCTCATAGTCTACCTCTAATGGCGCACCGCCCCGCCGCAGCGTTGTACCGA